>CAYGYB010000007.1:0-14979 GCA_964354015.1 uncultured Candidatus Bathyarchaeia archaeon | reverse complement strand
GCGCAGACCTACCCTCTATAGGTTTCTGCATAGAACTGCTAATAGGCTCCAAATAGGTTCGTGTTTTCAACATGCTATTGGGCTTGTTTTTCGCCAATAGCGACCTACCCCTCCTCCTATTTTTCTGCATAGATTAACTATTAGGCTCCAAATAGGATGGTTAGTCAAGAAATCTTGACCCATGAGACGGTGCGTTTTGTCAAGAAAATTTGACTAAAAAAGGGCAGCTGAGGCTTGTTTAGTCAAGAAATCTTTACAAAAAGCTTTATTGCTGGAAAAACCCTGTGTTAAGCAGGGATGCTGAAGTGATTCGGATGAAGGTAGTCTCTGTTGGAGTGTTTTTAGCCGTTTTGTTGGCGTCAACATTCCTGTTGGTTTTGGTTGTTAATGCCCAATCTGTCGGTTCAAACCTGCTGGTTAATAGTGACTTTGAACGGGAAAGCCTTGATGGTTGGGATATCACGGGAACCTGTTCCATAAGCAATGGCACTGTGCATTCTGGTTCTTATTCAGCCTACTTATCTGACCAATCTTTCGATAGTATGCTGACGCAGAAAGTGATGTTGCCTGCAACTGATGTCCTCTACACTGAAGGCTGGATTTACCCTACGAGAGTGGGGAACTTGGGGGATGCGTTTTGTGCGAGTGCGCAGATAAATTTCTACTTCTGGAACAAGCTTTCGATGGAAAAGGAATTCATAGTTGGTGCGGTATGGTGCTGGAATGACGCGCATTTAATCGCTAACGACAGTTCGTATCTTGGATTTTTGTTGCCCTTTAATGTTTCATCGTGGAACCACTTCAGCCTAAACTTGACAGACGCTATACATTCCCATTTTAAGGGCGTGGATTTCTCGAATATAGTTCTCTACTCCGTAGTGGCATGGTACCACTTTTCCAACGGTAACCCAGGAGCGTTTTACGTTGACGACCTCTACCTTTCGAATGGACAAGCTTCCGCGCCACAAGTTTCCGTGCCGCTTCCTCCGAAACCTGCGAACATGTCCCTCAGCACCAGCGCAGAATCAACTGAGCTTGGATACATCCTTGACTTTAATGGAGCTTTAATGAATCTCGAGGGTGAGCCTTTAGTCGGCAAGCAGGTGGTCTTGTCCTATATGATTTCTGGTATCGTTGTCTGGAATCCGTTTTCTTCGGTGACTACCGATGGCAACGGCGTTTTTTCTGCTTCTTGGCTTCCGACTGCCACTGGCAGCTTCATGGTTAAAGCCGAGTGGCAGGGCGATGAAAACTATTCTGCCGCGTACAGCGTCAAGAACGTGAGCGTTCTTCGGGGCAACGAAGAAAACGTGTTCATGGCAGAGTCCAACTCTACCCTTTCGTCGCTTAGTCTGAATTCCACGTCAAATGAGATTGGCTTCATCGTTAGCGGTCCATCAGGAACCACGGGGTACGTTAGATTCCTGCTTTCGAAATCTCTCCTGAAAGACTCCGCTGATCTGAAAGTCTACAAGGATGGCGCTCTGATCAATTGCACTGTGACTTCTGTTGGCAATCAAACAGTCTTGTACATTGTTTATTCGCATTCTTCGCATGAAATGCGAATCAGCTTACCTGAATACGCTGAGTCTGGCGATTCAGGGAATTCCAGTTCGACAGTTTCCGTAATTCTATCGTATGTATTTGCCTTCGTCGTGGTGGCTGCAATCACATTGCTGACTCTATTCATCGTGGCTTCTGCAAGAAAACCGAAAAGAAACCAATAATCACTCGTTGAGAATCAGTGGAGCCTCGGGCGGGATTTGGGTTAAACCTTAAACTTTGATTGCGTTCGGCTTACCAGTCGGTGAGTTTTATTCCCCGTATTAGTTTGAAATGTTCATCTCGAGTTAGAATTGTCTCATCGTAGGTTCGTGAGATTGCGGCTATAAGCACGTCGAATTCGCCAATCAAGCAACCTGCTTTCCTGAGGTCGCGGTAAATCTTGGAGGCTTCTTCGCACGCTTGCAACGTTAAATCCAAAACCTCTATGTTAGATAATAACTCTTGAACTTCAGCCAAGTTTTCTTTTGGTTTAGATGAAATATATGCTCCTCTCAAAAGTTCATACGCTGTAATTATGGTTGTCGCGACTCTACAGCCTTTATCATTCAAATTTTGCATTGCTTCGTCTGCATCTGTCTCTCCTTTCAATAAAGCAATTAAGATGTCGGTGTCAAGAATCAAGGAAATATGTCGACCTGCCGAGAAACTGATCGCTCTCTATCTTTCTTTATCTGCGCAAACACTTCGTCTATGTCGTCGCCTACCCATTTGCCTGAGAACTCCAACAGTGACTTCTTTTTCTTCTCGCCTACAACTCTCAGAACAACGTCTGAAAAAGACTCGCCTAGTCTCTTGGAATCTTTCAAAGTTTTGTATGCTTCATTTGAGAGAGATATCACTTTAGTCATAATAAATGCTATGTGCATGCACATATATATGCATTTTTCGCTAGCCAATAAATGGCAAAGCCTGAAGTTAAGAGAGTGGAGCCTCGGGCGGGATTTGGACCCGCGACCATTACCTTACCAAGGTAACGCCCCACCGGGCTAGGCTACCGAGGCGCGCATGCGCTGTTCCCGTGAAAGAACTGCTTCTAGCCAATAAAATGCTTACGGTTGACTAGGCGCTTGCAGGCAACATCACGCCCGAGTGGAAGGGTTGAATAAATAGTATATAGTTATTAAATTATGAAGAAACTAACACCTCACGATAAGGGGTTGAATGGACCGCGTTTTTTCTAAGTGCAAGAGGGTGAATGGAGCCTATGTTAACATAACATACGTGCTGTCTTTCGTATTTCCTCTATCGGTAGGAAAGCCCCATGCGCTTCATAAAATCAAGGATTCTCTCATACTCTCTGAGATATGATCTTCCCTTTTGCGTAAGTTTCAGAGACGTCTCATCCTGAATTAGATTAAGTTCTGCCAGCTCTGTAATGTATGTTTTCAAGCGGTCAAAAGGGACATTAATTCTCATTTGAACACGAGTTAGCACTATGTTTTCAGAGCTCGCGCGGGACTCAGAGCGGAGCGCAGACAGAAGATCGCCATAAATCTTTAATTTGTCTCGGCGCTTGATTCTCTTCATCTATTCCCCCTTTTCCTTCGAGCTGTAAAAGATCCGAATGGAAACGAAAAGAAAGACCGCAAGACCCGCCAGACGAAGCACGAGCGCTCCAATAAGCGGAAAAATGGTTAAGTCAACAGCCGCGATCAGTGATGAATATGCTCCTATTCCAAGGAGAATGTACCCTAACGGAACCATCAGTGTTTTTGGGTCTGGCTTCTTTATGTGGCTTCTCAGAGCGTGAATTGAAATATAAAAAAGGCACATCAAGCAAAAAAACCGTACAGAAATGTTGATAAGTATATAATTAGACCACAACAATTGTGGAAAGATGATTGCCACTAGAGTCAAAATTGTCAAGGCAGCTATTAATGAACCAAGGGTTGTATTCCACAATAGCTTGGTTTTTTTCTCTGATTTTGAAAAGTAATACGTCATTGCGAGAAATAAGAAGGCAAATGCTCTGACAAGAAGTTCCACCCACCACCAACTAGCGAAAACGAATGGTCGCGGTTCAAGCGCTTCAAGCGAGAACGATAAGGCTGTAAATACGTAGGATACACCAAGAAAACCAAATCCAAGAGGCAACCCGAGATACCGGGTTTCTCCAGTCAGTCGAAAAGGCTTTACCATGAATCTCACGAGAATGAAGCAGGCAATTGCTGAAACGACTTCTATCGTAATCCGCTCTACAACGTATAATGACATACTTTTAAGCTATCCAGTTTTTTCCCTAATTTACTTTTGCTTTTTGGCGATGATATAGCTTAGAAATTTTCCTATAATCCCAGGCTGTGACTTTTATTTGGGTTGCTCACGATAGGTGAGTGACTATTATATTTGCACGTATGCATTACTTGTCCAAAGCTTAGTTCAAGCTTTGCATATAAACTCGGAGGAAAATAGAAAATGTACAGAATGAATAATGCGAAAAATGTTGCGATATTAGCTACTGTTCTTTTGCTGTCTTCTGTTACACTATTGATCCTGCCAGTTCAAGCTCAGACATACACCAACATGCAAGAAGGCGGCTCAATACCTCTTCCCCCAAACGTTACCCCTGACTCTACACTAGAGACTTTATCCCATCTTAGCTTTAACCCTGATCCTGTAGGCGCGGGACAAACCGTCACAATTAACATGTGGCTGTCCCCTCCAACGCATGCCAGCAGATATTTTAGTAACTTCACGCTCGTAATAACCGCACAAGACGGAACCCAACAAGTCATGACTATAAAATCCTACCGCTCAGATTCAACGGCGTGGGCGACATTCATACCTGACAAAGCTGGTACATGGCAAATCAAATTCGAATTTCCAGGAGGTTATTTCCCACCAGGAAACTATACAGTTGCAGGCGGAGGAGCACTTGGTAGCCAAGTTACCAGTTTTACAACCTCAATCTACTACAAGCCAAGCTACGATGGACCTTTTAACCTTACCGTACAAGAGGAACCAGTGCCTTATCGCCCTGACGCCCCTATTCCAACTGACTATTGGGAACGCCCTGTAGAACCAGAAAACAGGGAATGGTGGTCTATTCTAGGATACTACCCATCAACCGGCGTAGTGGGCAACGCAGATCAATACTGGCCAGACGAAACCAACACATACATGAGCAACTATTGGTATATTCCATATGTTCAAGGACCGAACAGTGCGCACGTAGTATGGAAGCGGCAATACGCCATAGGGGGATTAATAGGCGGACCATTAGAGCGAAACACAATGACTAGTCTCATGGGTGGTGTTCCAGCAATAATCTATGCTGGAAGATGCTACGAAACCGTTACAAAAGTGTTCGATGGAGTAACTCAAAGTGTTTGGCAATGCTACGATATACGAACTGGCGAGATATACTGGGAAAAAACAGGAATTACGCAAATACCGACATTAGTAACATTCAATACGGGTTATGGGGACGTCCCAGGAGCTGACCCACAGTGGGGAAGAACAGTATTTCTAACCTATGTGGGCGGGGGACGCCTGATAAACTATGACCCTTACACTGGTGCAGTAGCCACAGGTCGGGGCAGTACTTCACCGTACAATGTTTCAATTTCTCCACTGACAACTGGAACATTATATGCTAACCTGGACTTCCCCTACTTCCTAAGCGTGCAGAGACTTGGCAGCAGCTACCGTTTGATTAACTGGACAGTGAAAGGCGATTACGGCATGACGATGAGTACTGTAAACGTTAGCTTTCGTGTCATGACTAACACAAGCTGGCCCTTTAGTAGCTTAGGCAGTCTGGTTGATTACGAAGCAGGCGTAGCTGTTTTCACTCAATCACAATATAATGCAGCCATGGGTGCAAGCATAGACGCGAACATAACAGCGGTTGATCTATACACAGGACAAGTGCTATGGAGTACCATAGCTGGAGTTCCCTACAATGTCTGGCCCACATCGGTCGCAGACCATGGAAAAGTTGCGATTCGCTTTGAAGACGGCTATTTCTATTGCTGGGATTTAAGAACAGGGAAGAAACTATGGACGAGCGAAATGTCAAGTTGGCCTTGGGGAGTTTTCGGAGCTTATGACATAGGTTCATACGGCGGAAACATAATCGCTATGCAATATGACGGCTTAGCTGCATATGACTGGGACACAGGGAAAGTGTCGTGGCTGTACCAAGCACAGGAAGAATATCCTTATGACAGCCTCTATCAAAACAGTTATGCATTCTTCGGAAGGGAACCATTGGCTGCTGATGGAAAAATTTATGTTGTCAATACCGAGCACACTCCAACCCAACCACTTACTCGAGGATGGGGACTTCATTGCATTAACGCTACTACTGGCGAGGGTATATGGAATATACCCTTTTTCATAGAAACGGGTCCTAGTGTGAATCCTTGTGCAGTAGCTGACGGCTATCTCGTAGGTTCCAACGGGTACGATGGATACACCTACACTTTTGGTAAAGGCAAAAGCCAAACTACCGTTACCGCTCCCTCTGTAGAAGTACAGGTAGGACAGAAATTCACCATAACAGGCACAGTTCTTGACATGTCTCCTGCTCAATCAGGCACTGCTGCTATATCTGATGAGTACATGGGTGTTTGGATGAAGTATCTCCACATGCAAGGTTCAAAGCCTACTGATGCAACAGGCGTTCCTGTAACATTAACCGCCATTGACCCTAATAACAACCTAATCAACATAGGCGAAGCCATAAGCGACACAGATGGTGTTTACGGTTTTACATGGACTCCTGAAGTTCCAGGACTATACCACATCATCGCCACCTTCGCAGGCTCAGAATCTTATGGGAGCTCAACTGCATCAACCTACTTTACTGCAATCGATCAAGTAGCACCAACAGAGCCACCAGAATATCCAACGCCTATCGATAACACAATGACTATTTTAGGCGTTGGCGTAGCAATCTTGATCGCAATTGCAATCGTCGGCTTACTCATACTAAGGAAGAAACAGTAAATGACAAAGCAAAACCTAAACCCAATTTCCCCTTTTTTAGTTACTAGGCAACAGGATGGGGCTGAGAAGGCTCTGGATAGGCAAAGTTATTGCAGCTTTGTTTCTGGAAGTTTGCATGTTTCTTTTCTCCTATAGTTTGGTACCTAGAGCCTCAGCAAACCCATCAGCAAGGCCAAATCAATCTTAATTTAGAAATGGACTGAACCAGGAATTCTAATTCCTTTTTAATTAAGCTTCATTATGAAGTGAAAAGGTTCATATTTATTTACTAACTTACCACTACAACTAAAAGGGAAAGTAAAAAGAATGAAAAATAGTGTGCCCAGTCTTGGAGAGGCAGAAAAGACCAGAAATAAACTTAAAATAAGTTTAATTTCTCAAAAGACCTGCACAAGTAGTTTAACTATGGCTAATGTAATACTTAGCTAATAAATATTAACGTGCACACTACTTTTCAAGTCGCCCTGCAGGTGAAAGCGGGGGTCTCCAAGTCTGGTCAAAGGAGCAGGGCTTAGGACCCTGTCGCGCAGGCGTTCGTGGGTTCAAATCCCACCCCCCGCACCACTAACATAGTTTTGGATGAATCCGCCGTGCTTCTGTAAAAATGCGACGCTGATACAGCTCGTTGGGATGCTGCTGCAGACAAAAGTCTACCTGTTTTGGGGGAAAACCTGAAAAAGGCACGTGCCGCGTCTTCAGAAAAAAATAGTCCAATCTCGGACTGACTAGAAGCTATATACTCAAGCATGGAAATGAAGAATATGCATAATAGCAAAAAAGCTAAAACAACTTCGCTAGTGGTTCTGCTTGTTTCAGTATTTCTGTTATCTGCGTTTACTGGAGTTGGCAAAGTATCTGCTGCGGGACCCTATGACTGGCCAATGTTCCACCATGATTTGCAGCACACTGGATACTCAACATCCCCTGCCCCAAACACAAACCAAACACTATGGAACTACACAACAGGCGACGACGTGGGTTGTGCTCCTGCTGTTGTCGATGGCAAAGTCTATGTGGGCTCAAATGATGACAATGTCTACTGCCTAAACGCTGCAGACGGCGCATACATATGGAACTACACAACAGGAGGCGACATATATTCTTGTCCTGCTGTTGTCGATGGTAAAGTCTACGTAGGCTCAAATGACAATAAGACTTACTGTTTGAACGCGGCGACAGGCGCATTCATATGGAGCCACACTGCCGGCGGTTGGGTGGGAGGTTCTCCTGCTGTTGTCGATGGTAAAGTCTATGTAGGGTCAGATGACACTAAGGTTTACTGCTTGAATGCTGCGACAGGCACAGAAATATGGAACTACACAACCGGCAAGAGAGTAGGCCCTCCTGCCGTTTCCGACAGCAAAGTTTATGTGGGCTCAGTCGACAAAAATCTTTACTGCCTGAACGCTTTGAGCGGCGCATTAATGTGGAACTACACAACCGGCGGTGGTGTGGAGTCTTCTCCTGCCGTTGTTGATGGTAAGGTTTACGTGGGCTCGTGGGACAAAAAGGTCTACTGTTTGAATGCGGCAACAGGCGCGTTGATATGGAACTACACAACCGGTAACTGGGCGGCTTCCTCTCCCGCAGTTGTCGATGGCAAAGTTTATGTGGGCTCATATGACAATAAAGTTTACTGCCTAAACGCAGCCACGGGCACGCAAATATGGAACTACACAACGGGCGGTCCAGTGTATTCTTCTCCTGCTGTTGCCGATGGTAAGGTTTACATAGGCTCATATGACGACAAAGTTTACTGTTTGGATACGGCGACAGGCGCATTCATATGGAGCTACACAACAGGCGACAACGTGTATTCTTGCCCCGCGGTTGCCAACGGTGTAGTCTACGTAGGTTCATTAGACGGCAAAGTTTACGCTTTCAGTTCTGAGCCTCCAATTCCAGAGGGCTTAACCTTCGGAGTCATGATGCTACTGGCAACTGTCGCAGTGATAGCAAGCACACGTTACTTCCGGAAAAAGCCAGAACTGTAGAAAACCACGAGAGCAATGCTTCCAACATCCCCTATCTTTTTGTTTTGATAGCTAAGAGAGTATTAGAAAATGAGTCTGGAACGAATATTGACAACACTTGCAGGTTTTGGCCTCTCGCGCGAAGAAGCCTATGTATACGTTTACCTCGCCAAAGCGGGTCCCAGTAAAGCCAAAGACTTGAGCAGCGGGTTAAGAATGACTAAACAACAATTGTACCCTGCGCTCAATAGATTAAAGAAAAAAGGTATCATTACAAGCAAGTCAGAGCACGTCGCACTGTTCTCCGCGTTAGCTTTCGAGGAACTACTAAATATCTACATTAGAGTCAACGCTGAAAAGGCAATAGTCATCAGAGAAAACAGAGAAGCAATAATCAAAATTTGGCTAAGCGTAACCAAAAAAGATAAGAGTTGACCGAGAAGACCCAATTGCAGCGACCATATTGGGAGTTTTAGTACCTTCACGTTTTTCGTAGAAAGTGTTATTTGTGCAACACACCTAATGCTATAGGAGCCGATTTTACAGCCAGCCCCGTGTTTGGCTGCAACAGGGGGAGTACGTTTGAGCCAAGAAAAAGTGCTTAAAACCCTCGAAAGCCTAGGGTTCACCAAATCCGACGCCCAAGTCTACATTTTTCTAGGCAAGAAAGGTCCCCAAAAAGCCAAAGACATAGCAAAAGCCCTCAAGATGCCGAAACAAACACTTTATCTAGTTATCAAAAACTTGCAGAGTAAAGGAATGATCACAGCAACACTTGAACATCCTTCTAGGTTCAGCGCAGCCCAATTTGAAAAAGTCCTAGACCTTTTCGTTAAGATCAAAACCGAGGAGGTCCAGCGCATAGAGCAAGGCAGGAAAGATCTTATATCAGACTGGCAAGCAATAACCATAGCCGAAGTTGGTGACGATACTTCAAAATTTGCTGTTATTGAGGGCAGAAATTTCATCTATCCACGGCTCAGACAGATGATAGAGGAAACCAAAAATCAGCTTTTGGTAGTTTCCACGGTTCCAGGCTTAACGCGAGCTGAACAATACGGGCTCTTTGACGCTGCCTTCAGCCACGCCTCGAAAACTAACACGAATCTCAGATTCCTCACTGAATTGTCCAACGAAAACTTGAAGGCAACTAAACTGCTTCTTGGAAGAATGCATAAAGCAGGACTTAGTTTTGAAGGAAGAACACCCGAACTGGGTCTGAAACTAGTTTCCAGAATGCTAATCAGGGACGACGCTGAAGCCGCATTCTTCATCAGTCAGGCAAAAGACAAGACCACAGGAGGAGCTGACGAACTGTGCCTTTGGACAAACAGCAGAGCAATAGTAGATTCGTTCAAGGCGGTATTCGAGGATTTGTGGCAGAACTCACTAGATGTAGAGAAGAGAATCGTTGAGATCGAAGCGGGTAAACCGACAACGAAGACTTGTGTGATCAGCGATTCAGTTGCTGCCAAGAAGAAATATGAAGAAACAATGGCCGAGGCTGAAGAAGAAATTGTGATACTGACTTCTTCTGCAGGTCTATACAACATTTGGAAAAATATTAGGCAGTTGAAAGATAGAGCTGAAAAGGGTGTACACATCAACATAATGGCGCCAATAACAAGTGGAAATTTTGAAGCTGCACTGCATCTGTCTGCGTGCTGCAACGTCAGGCATGTTCCCGCATGCTATTTGAGAACAACCGCTGTTGATCGAAAGCACCTTTTCCAGTTTAAGAACCCGCCGTTAGAACAGGAAAAGGGTAAGGGAGAATTGAGTTTTGAGAACACTATCTACACCAATGATCCTGAATACGTTGAAAAAACCAGAAAGATGCTAGATGATGTTTGGAAACACTCCTGCGCCCCATCAGCCGTTACACTAAAGGAAATCATCAAACCTCCTATGCTGAGGTTTGCGCCAGTCCTTGATGACGAATATGTTGTTTCCAAGAAAGATAGTCCTTACCAGAAGATTTTCGACTTCGGTATAGAAGAAAGACAGGGAGTATTGACGGAAGAGCACGTTTTGAATAAGATAATCAACGCCAAGAGAAAACCAGTCAAAAACCCCCTAAAAGACATCGTAAGACTCTATGGTAGCCAGGCATCTGCGGTTATCCATACACCGAACAGTTTTGGTATTCCAGACATGCTTCTAACTTTCTATCACTGCAACAAGCAGTCTTCTTTTGGTGCCGAGGATTTCTTTTATGTCGACCTATGGCTTAAGACCTCAAAAGGTCACTTTTTCGTTCCAGTGGCCGCCGTCGGGGATAATGCTAAAGAGTTGGAGATTCGGAAGCTGCATTACGCACGTACTCCGGCGGGCAAGAACTGCCACTTGGTGAGGAAAGACGAGCTACAGATACAGGTACATGGCAACACTCTCTTTGCAGGTTGGACCGTGCCCATACCGCTTTTTCCCCCGAAGTACACTCTACCGCCTGCGAGTGTTCTATTTGAAGGCTATGGCAAACTCAAGTCCGGACTTTTCACCTTCACGTTGCCCTCGGGGGCAAAATCCATTTTCGAGGGAAATGGCTTCGACGCGTTTGTAACGTTCTTTCATCCAGCGTCGAAATACGCAGGACCTGGTACTGATGGGATGTTTGGCAGAGACATGATTTTGACCGGGTATCCTCCGCCTACCAAATTGAAAACAAATTCGCCGTAGAAAATTGGGTCCGCGCTATCGAAACTAAGGGCATCGTTCAAATCTTATATAGTGCCTAAGTAGATGAGAAAACTGAGGACTGATTTGAACACAAAAAAGATTGCTCTAATAGTCGTTTTCGCAGCTTTGGCCATAGCACTAAGTCCTGTCAGGATTCCCACGTTCTTCTGGCCAGGCCAGTATTTTCGCCTGTGGGAAATACCTGTTATAGTAGCTTTCTTTCTGTTCGGCTTCAAAATTGCTTTTTCAGTGACGGTTTTATACGCTGCAGGTTTTGTTTCAATAATTCCAGATGCTTCGGGCATTATTGGTTTCCCATGGGCCATTGTGCTCATGCTAAGCGTTTTTCTCGGACTTTTCTTGGCAGGAAAGCTTATCAGTCAAAATACTCTCGAAAAAGACAGTGGTCGGAAGAAACCCGTCATTTTCTTCACTTTATGTGCGACACTGTCCAGAACGGTCATTATGCCATTCGTAGATTACGGAGTGTATCGGTTCTTGTTGCCGCTCGTCATTGGTCACCCCATCCCAGACGCGTATATACTCGGACTAATGCCCGCGATAGTTTTCTTCAACGCCGTAACCCCGCTCTACATTATTCCAGTATCTTATTTGGTGACGAAAACAGTTAGCAAACACCTTAGAATAGAAACAACTCTTTAGCTCCAATCCCCAGTGCGCTACCTGGCTGGTGTGCTCGTGGCAATTCGGTTTATTCTTGTGCTTGATTTCTGGCGCAAATAGAACAGAAAAAAGTGGATCGCGGGAGACATCTCCACCTGACTGGGGGTTCAAATCGCCCCTTACGTCTAGTTTTTCTTAGATATATCATGATTCAAGCAAAATTTGCATGTCTGCTTCTCGGAAATGTTGAAACGCTTTTTTGCCGTATTTTTTGTCTGCTCTCTGTGTGTACGTTTGTAGTGCTTTGAGAGCAGCCGTACCGCCAAGCTTTTCCTCAAACGACATTTTCATTACCCAACCCTTGTATCGAAGATACCCAGTGCCAGTCGTCAAATCTTGCTCCCTCACTCCTTTCAATGCAGCATGTTCGCAGCAAACTCCAAATTCGGATAAAACCTTGAAAACAGTGCCTTCCACAAAAGCCCAAATTGCCAGCGTCTTCTCGCTGCCTCGGTTAGCAAGATACGTTCCAGCGTCAACCACAAGATTCGCGCACTTCTCTTTCTCGAATTTGCCGTGATTTCCAAGTATCCACAGAAACCTCAACACGTGTGCTCTTAGGTTTTCAAGTTTGTGCTGTTGAGCGAACGTGTCAGTGCCCCGTAGTCCCAATGAAGAATGTTGTAAGGTTGCCAGCAACTTGTGAACCGCTTTGAAGGCTGCTGTCTCTTCCTTGGAGAAGGGCAGATTCTGTGGAAAATCAGCGATTCTTGTTTCAGATGTTGGAGCTTTTGCAGGTTCCGCAATCTCTTCTGGCTTCAGCGAAGCATGAATCGCCTCTAAACGACTCATTCCCTCGAAGGGTTCGACAAAGGCATGATACTCGTCTTCAGAAATCGGGGCGCCAAGCTTCGCCTCAATAATCTTACGGTTCCAAGCGCCCGCCGTTGCTTTCACCGTGTCGCATGGAAAACGAGAGCAATAAGCACAGTTTGCCACTCCAGTTTTGTCTACGCATCGACGTATCAGGCATTTTCGATTAGGCAACTTTGATTCTTTAGGGATTTTTGCGTCAGGAGTTTGGCAGGTCGGGCACGCTGTCCTAATCGGCATGTACCCCAGAATTTTCTTGGCATTGTTCCTGTACCGTTCAAAATCTTCAGCGGTCATGCCTTTCCGCGGGTAAGGTCCCCAAGGGCACGCACCGCAATCTATGCCGCATTTAGAAACACGGTTTGACACTTGTTGAACTCCCAAGAAACAAGCCAGAAGAACGTAATAAAAGGTTTCTATGACAAACTATACATCAGAAAATTTTATAAATATCCACAATCAAAATGGGCTTAGGTGATGATTATGGAAGAGAAAACGCTTAAGTCGATAGCGCCTGTTTCCTTAGCGTTGATGATGGGCATAATTACAGCGATAATAGCATTGATAATTGGGCTCATCTACGCCGGGATCTTTTCAGTCGTCATTTCATCAATCAGTCAGCAGATAAGCACGGTTTTCCCATTTAGCACCGCGCTTGGAGGCGCACTCGTCGTGTTGATTCCGATATTTGCAGCAGTAGGCGGTTTCATTGGCGGATTCATACAAGGCTTAATCATGGCTGTGCTCTACAATTTCCTTGCTCCAAGAATAGGCGGCGTCAAAGTACGCGTTGAATAAACGGTTCAGCTTGATGCACCAGCTTTTCTTTGGAGAAACGCATTCACTGCGTTAGCAAGGGCTTCGCATGCAGCGCGCCTCGCTTCCAAAGAACCGTCAACCTCTGGTCCCTCAGCGTCTTTCTGGAGTTTTCCTATCTGCTCGGTGACAAGATGCTTTCTCTTTTCGTAATCGTTTCTGAGGCTTTCCTGTTCAGCAGCAGAGTTCTGCGTGGTAAATTCGATTTCGCTTTGTGCAGCATTCAATCTTTGAGTTAATTCTGCCTCTTTTTGTGCTTTAGCCTTCTTTGAAACGGCTCTGAAAAGTCCCGCTTTCACCTTAGCCAAATCATCCAGTTCTTTTCTGCACTCGGCAATATTGCCATGTAACCGTGTGATTTCACTGTTTTTTCGCCCTTCAATCTCTCTTGTTCTTGTAGCGTATTCTCCTTCAATGCGTTCAAGAAGAATTTTGCTATTAAACAGACTTTTGACAGCCTCCTCAAGAGAAGCCTCTTTGCGGCGTCTTTCCTCAAGCTCACGTTCAACATCCGCTAATATCTGCGCGCGCTCTTTCATGAACTGTTCATCAACGCTTACGCTGGGGTTTGACTCAAAAGCAACTAGAACATCTTTCAGGTTCACCAGCCAATCATCGAAATACACGCTGAACGGCGAAACGGCAAAAATCTGATTACCTAAGCTACGCAGTCTGCTGAGAGTTTTTTCCACAAACTCTCCCGGCGTCGGAGCATGCTCCTCTTCCAGCAAGTATTTGCCGCTAGAACGATGCTTCTGCCCTCTAGCCTTCTTCTTTTCATGCTGTGACCTTTGGCTTCCTCGACCACTTTGAGAGGACCTGACTTGCGAGCGGTATCCCATAAACCAAAACTGCACATGCGAGATATTTAAACAGTGATACGGCGTGCTTCTTCAGTTAAAGGTGGAAACAGGCGGCAGATGAATTCTTAGAGTTTGTCTGTGGCGGGCGGGGTGGAGTTTGAGCCTTCACCATAGTGAAGACGTCACTGCAACTTCCTCTTTTTCTAAAAATGTCTGCTACAAAATGTGTATTTGTGTTGTTCTTATCAGCAATAATGTTTATTAATGCTTGCTTCCTAATCCGAAATAGAGAGAGGTACTCTCATAGACAAAAAAACGAGGAAAAATTTATGGCTGCATTAACGAAAAACAAGATTGGACTTAGCATAATTTTGGTGGCAATGGTTTGCTTTATCAGCTTGCCAAGTTTAATGCTAACAGCATCGGCACAACCCATGGGCTATCAAACAGCGCATAATCCCTTCAATTCAGTAGTAAACAACCCTGACTTCAGCGTTTCTGCCTCACCATCGTATCTATCGATTACCGCTGGAAGCTCCGTGAATACAACCATACAGGTAATGCCGCGTTACGGATTCAATGGCACGGTTTCATTATCAGCATCTGTTCCTGCTGGTTGGGCAGCTACGTTTGCTCCATCTTCGCTGTCACTGACAAATGGATACTATGGATACTCTTACTATGGCTACTAT
>CAYGYB010000006.1:0-16226 GCA_964354015.1 uncultured Candidatus Bathyarchaeia archaeon | reverse complement strand
GAAAAAGAAGGTTTCATATATCGTGGTTTAGGAAGAGGAGTTGAGAAGAAATGAAGAAATTAGGCGTGGCAGTTGTAGGCACTGGGTTTTGGGGAAAAAACCACGCGAGAGTTTACAAGGAACTGCAATCCACTGAACTTGTAGCCATTTGCGACGCGAACGCTGAGCGAGCGAAGAGTATAGCTGCCCAATTTGGCGTGAAAGCCTATACCAACAGCGCGCGGATGTTGAAAAATGAGGCAATTGAAGCGGTGAGCATATGCACGTGGTCAACTAGCCTCGCTAAAGAAGCTCTTAAAGCATTGAATGCTGGAAAGCACGTTCTTGTGGAAAAGCCGATGGCTACTAACGTTAAACAGGCAGAGCGGCTTGTGGAAACGGCTGAGAAAAACGGTTTGCATTTGACGGTGGGTTTCTTGATGCGGTTTATTCCGGGGCTGCAGCATATTCGAGAGGCGGTTGCAAACAAGAAAATCGGGGAACTCGTGTGCGTTACTGCGAAGAGAGTTTCTCAGTGGCCTGAAAGAATAGGTGACGTGGGCGTGGTTAAGGACACGGCGATTCACGACATAGACATCATGCGTTACATATCCAATGAGGACCCAATTGCCGTTTACGCGAAGACAGGGAGCATGCGGCACAAGAAATTTGAGGATTACGCGCAGATAATGCTTACTTACAAAGACGGGAAAACTGCGTTTATAGAATCTAACTGGCTGACGCCGTATAAGACAAGGACTTTAACTGTGACTGGAAGCGAGGCTATAATGCGGTTGGATTATATCACGCAGGAATTGTGGATAGAAAGCGCGAAAGAAAACTTGCAGCCGAGGTATCCGTGGCAGGAGCCGTTGAAACTTGAGCTTCAACATTTCGCAGAGTGCATATCCGCAAAAATGAAGCCTTTGATATCAGCTGCTGACGGCGTTAAAGCTTTGCATATAGCTGAAGCTGCATTGCAATCGTCGGCGAAAAACAGGGCGATAAAACTGAGATAACGCTTGGCAACTGTTCAGTGTTTTAAGCTGAAGGGTTTGCCTTCCTTGACTATTTTTTCTGGTATGCGGCTTTTCCATTTTTTCAGAAAAGGCAGGTCTTCAGTTTCCTTCCGCAACTCGTCAGGCAGCATTTCTGGAATTTCTTCGCGGATGGGATACCAACGTAAACATTTGGGGCAAACGATTAAGCCTTCTACTATTTCGTCTTTTTCTTCGAAAACGTGCAGTTCAAGCGGGTGATACTTGTCGATTGGGCAAGCGAGAATATCCATGAGTTTTCGTTTCATCTCAATTCACTTAAAGGAAGTAACAGTGCGTCAGACTATTAAAATTTGCTTAATTTTTAGGAGCTGTTGCCTCTGTTGTGCTCAGAACTGCTACCTCCTCCCCTTTAAATAGTGTGAAAAGTGCCAGTGCAGGTAGACCCTCTATAGGTTTCTGCATTGTATTTCTATTAGGCTCCCAAATATGCTGGGCTTCTGCGGTTGTGCTCTGCGGAGACTATAGCTCCCTTATTTAAAATATAAACAGACTGGAACGCGGCTTTGGTATTCGCCAAGAAACGTAAGCGTTAAGCTGGAAGTTGCCAGTTTTTCATTAATTGTGCAGGTAAGTTGCGTCTAAGCTGAAAGATTGGTTTTTTATCGGAAATTTTATATCGTAAAGGATTATCTAGCTTCCACTGTGACCATGAATGGCTACTACTAAACCACCGTTGTACATGGTGACATGGCGATGCACTCGAAGATGCGTTGGCAACTGTTTGTACTGCAGTTACACGCGTGAGTACGCTAAGGACGCGGAAGTTGATACGAAAACGGCGTGCAAAATAGTGGATGAAATTCACAATTTTGGTTCACCGTGGTTTGGGATAAGCGGAGGAGAACCGCTAGTCCGCTCAGACATTTTCGACATCATAGAATACGCCAAAAAAACGTATAATATGGAAGTAAGCCTGATTACAAGCGGATTCGCTTTCGACGAAAAACGCCTAGACAACCTTGTGCGGCACGAAGTGCACACTGCCGTAAGCATAGACGGCGACAGGGAAGCAAACGACATAATCCGAGGCAGAGGCAGCTACGATAAGGCACTGTTCGCCATGAAAAAACTGTCAGAAAACGGCATACTAGACTGCGTAGTCACAACCATGACAAAATACAACATTAAGGATTTGGAGCATCCGGTGAAGCTGGCAGCAGAGAATGGCGCTAAAATGGTGGTTTTCCACAATATCGTGCCCGTTGGCAGAGCAGGCTCCAACATGCCTGATTTGGCACCGTCGCCGGAGGATTATGAGTGGGCATTCAACCAAATCTACGACCTGCAAGTGAAATACGAACGAAACGACTTTAAAGTAAACGTTTACTCGCCGTTTTACGCGCGGATCGTGAAGCAGAAGAACTCAGCGAATTTCTGGGACTGGTACACAAACCAATTCTTGGGCAAATGCACCATCGGCGGAAAATACGTTGGGTTAACAGAGAACGGTGATTATAGACCATGTGGCTTCCATGAAGGCTACAGAATCGGAAACGTAAAAGACCAAGGACTGAAAGAAACATGGAACGCACTTCAACGCTCCGAATTCCACCTGAAGCTTAGAGACGGGACCAACTTGAAAGGCAAATGCGGAGTCTGCGAGTACAGAGAAATCTGCGGCGGATGCAGAACACGCGCCGAATACTACACCGGAGACCTGTTTGAAAGCGACCCAGCGTGCGCTTACATACCAAAAGTGCTCCGAGAGGAAAAGGAGTAAAAACAACTCTACCTTTATTCCACACTTATTGTGAGGCAACTTTCGCACATATTTAGATAAATTAGCGCTTATTCGATTTCTTGAAGTGAAAGTCACACGGCTCGCGTCAAAGTTCAAAATAATTTTCAACAAAAACTGCTATGTTACGGGTTACTCTTAACTCTGCATATCACGTACCCGTCATTAGAGTAAACCAGTTGTAATAGGTCACAGTTGAGAAGCTTGCTGTCAAACCTGCTTTTGTCATAAACCAAAAACTTTATGCCAAATTCGCGTATATAGTCAACATAACTTCGGGAACTAACGGCAAAACTAGAAGCAGCCTTGGAATCCAACAGGTTTTCCAACTCGTCTAGTTGCTGCATTTCAGGAAAACTGGTTCTTGAAAAAGTAAGAACCCGATACGTCAACGATGCTGGTTGGTTAACTTTGACTTTATCAAACTGATACTCAAATCGGATAGCATTTATCTGCCTGCTGGCTAAAGCGCCAACGTTGCCCCAAGCGGGCAAATCCACAAATTGCATGGCGAAAGCAACCTCGTTTTTCTCATCATAAATCCCCACGTATTTCCCAGCTACGTTTTCAGGTGAAAAATCAACAACCGCCCAGTCGTTGCCTTGAGTGGATGAGGGTCGATTCCAAGGGTTCTCCCAATCCAGCACCTCAGGAATATACGCTTGCTCAAACGAAAAGGAAAGGTCAAAGTCATAGGTTATGTACAAGGTCACGTTTTCAATTTCACTCCTTAGAGGAGACACTGCCCAAACAACATCTATAGGGTAACTATCATTGTGAACGAGTAGACTTTCAGTTAAAGCTACATCATCATTGAAATACGTAATCACGAGCCTCTTGGGATAACTTTGCACATCAAAAACGATTTCCCTGTTCAAACCTGAAAGGTCAAAAAAGCGGTGCGCGACGCCATTTTCATCAAAGGACAAGAAAACGCCCTGCTCAGACAAAGACGAAACCCTGCGCCAAACGCCACTCATTGAAACGTAATTTTCATCAGACGTGTAACCTTTTGCCATGTAACCCCTAACCAAAGTCAGCGGATGTGCTATCTCATAAGACAAATCCAGAATAGACTCAGCCGCTGTGTTCCATTCAACAACGGGGTTAGTTTCTGCTATCACGAACTTGCCAGAGTAAATTCCAAACCAAGAGCCTGGTTTTTCCGTCACCGTCACATTTGCAGTTGCATCGGGAAAATTCTCTTTAAGCCACACAGCAGCGTTATACCCATTCACGTCGGATGTTGAATAAAAAAAAGCACTTTCGTTAATTTTATTGGACACTGTTTGAAAACGGAAAAGCACCAATACACACATTATAACAACAATAGAAACAGTAACTATTTGCATAAGCCTTTTCCGTCCATTTCTGATTTTGCGGTAAGAGGCAAAAAATAAGTCAATAATGAAGGAAAAAGACACAGCCGCGAAAATCGCCAGCGGAGGCAGCATGTAATAAGGGAACCGTTCATAGTCCAAATACAAACCAAAGAGATACGACTGAGATAGAAGCAAAGGAATAAACAAGTTTAAGGCTAAAATCAGGTAAAAGTTCAGCTTCTTTTCTTTCTTAAGCTTGAAAAAAGCAAAAAAAACGCCGAAAAAGGCAAAAAAGAGAATGAATCCAAAATTCAACAGGAAAGAAGAGAAACTAACAAATGGAATCTGATACACCGCTGCTTTATTCTCGAAGAAAACGTGCACGATTATCGTGTCGATGCGGGATATTACGGGCTTCCAATAATAGAGGAAAAACGCTATTGCCCCGCCTAAAATTGCCGCAATCCATGCCCTAGAATATTTACCTCTAGACTTCAGGAGCGAAATAAGAATATACGGCGACAAAATTGCTGCCGTCACGAACGTAGCAAGCGAATGAGACAAAACCACAGAAAAAGCAGCGATGAAAGTTATCAGAACAAGCTCGAACTCTTTCTTAACCAGCGGCAAATACAAAAACAACAGACACATGAACGTCAAACCAAGCAGCCCCGTGTAACCGCCCCAAAAATTGATTTCGTACAATGGAAAACAAAGCAGCAGCAACGCAGAGGCGAGAACACCATATTTTTTACCGAAAAACTTGGCACCCATCAAATAAACCGAGAACACCAGCAACCAATCAACCAGCGCAGTCAAAGTTTTCATCAGAAACAGCATCTGCTCGACACTTGTAGCGCCAGTGAAGGCAATAAGCGACGACAACAGAATATGGTAAAGAGGAGTATACCACTCGTAATCACCCATTGGAATTTTTCCACCCGCCAAAAGCATTTCTGCCTTTGCTAAATGGACAGCTGGGTCATTTCCCAAAACCAGATCATTCATTGACAAAAGAGCAAAAAAAAGCGTGAACACTAACACTGAGAAGACTACTGCAAAAACAATCTCCAAAGATTTTTCGCTTAAACGCATGCGCATCAAGACTACGGCTGTCTCCCAAGTTAATTGAAGTTACGCTTCACCATAAATACCGCTACTTCATCGTTAATAAACACAAGATCAAAAGCAGGGTCACATGCCATCTTCATGGTTAGTTCAGAATCTCGGCTGGCGATATAGGAGATTTGGTTACTTTTTAATTCGGCTTGGTAATCAAAGCACTCAATAGTTGAATTGGAAATCTGATTTCCATGCGAGTTCAAGTTGTCCGTCATTAATTGACCAAAATAGTGTTCCTTGACTGCTTGGTCTTGGTACAAACTTAGATCGTCTGAAACTGAGTAAGCAGCTACTGAAAGCGCTAAATCCGCTTTTGATTTGCCTTGCAAGTTGTAGAATAAGTCTAAGATAAGTGGATTAGACTCAAGAAGCGGCTGTACTTCTGGCTGGTTTTTATCGAATATTAGTTGAGCGAAAGCTTTTACGCCTTCGTCTATTATGCCGATTGTGTTGTCTCTTTGTTGTACCACATAGCCCTTGCTATCAACAAAATAGTGAATCCAATCTAAAGTAACACCTGAAACTGCGCTTTCCAAGGTTATGGTCATGTTAACAAAAAGTGACCCTTGGGTAACCGTGGTTAACTGCGTGTAATTGAAGAAGTCGTTGCCTTTCTTAATCAGGATAGTGGCATGCTCCGTGTCATTTTCCAATCGCATCTCTTTAACCGAAAGCTGATCTAAATATACAAACTGCGGATTATCGCCTACACGGTACTGAATTAGGGTTTTACTATTGTTAAAGTTCAAAAAATCGTAGGGGAAATAGGTCCAGTTAAGCTTAACTAGGAAACTCGGGTTGTGCCTTCCGATATATCCGCCGTCTTCTCTGACCTGAATTAAACCGTTATCAATTATGTAGTCTGTGTCAAGCAAGTTCGTGGCAATTCTTGCGGGTTCAAATTCGCGGGTAAGCGTCAAATACTGTGGGGGAACCGCGCTCCAAGTTGGCCGCTGCGCAAAACCTGAAAGCCACCACCCGTAGTAAGCGCTAGAAACAAGAACTGAGCCAACTGGAGTTTGCTGCCGAATCCACTCTATTGCCTCGTAGCCAGATTCGCTCATTTCTTGGTAAAACTCTGATATTTCAGTGCCTCGCCAAGGAGTCAGGAAAATTGGCACGGCTAAAAATGAAAACAGCAAGCAGAATAGAACAAATATTGAATACAGGTTTTTGCGGGTCACATGCGACATTAGACGCGATATAATCTTGTTGCCGCCGCTTTTAGGCGGAGAAGCCCCTTTTGTAAGAGAGCGATAAGTATCAATTACGCGCGAGAAGAAGCTTGAGCCATGATCAATCGCGATTGCGATGAGGATTATCACAGGTAAAACAACGAAGTACAGGAAACGATTGTAATCTATATACAACCCAACCAGGAAACTTTGAGTTAGCACTGTTGGAATTAGAATCCACATGGCGAGGAGAAAGGTTGGAACAGTGAAAAATTTGTTGCTGTGTTTTTTGGAGAACAGAAAGAACAGGGGAAACAAGACAAGAAGAGGCAACACGAGCTCCAGAGGAAGCACTCTAGTTGAAAGCAGTGCCCGCTGAATTGCCGACATGTTACCAGTGACTATGTCTCCGCTGGCACTCAAATATGCAGGCACGATTTCCAGCAGAAAAGGCGAAACAATAATCATTCCTAGAAAAAGAGGCACAAGCCAAATGAGAAGGTGCGTTCTCGGCACACCGATTTTTTTAGAAAAAATCGTTACAAGAATAACGGTTGCAAACGTCATGCTGACAAATATGGCTGCGCTGAGAGAGTGAGTTAAGAAAATTGCTCCAGACAAAAGGGTAGTCGTGACAAGAAAGGGAACTGTCGAAAACTTTTGCTTTTGCAGGAGCAAATAGAAAGTTAACGGAATCAGCATCAATGTGATGACGTTTGGGTAGCCACCCCACAACAGCATTTCAATGTCAAAGCGGGAGACTGCCACCAAAAAAGCAACTATCAAGGCGGCAGATTCTTTCCACACGGTTCTTGTTATCAGGAACGCGCATAGCACGATAAACGAGGAGAAAAGTGAAACAACCAGAGAATGAACCAAATATTCGGGCAGTCCAGTCATCAGCATTATGTAAGAAACGAAAATGTGGTATCCCGGGAAAGTTAAGGAGATGCCGCCACCCATCTGATAATAGTTCCATAGGAAATCCGTGTTTCCGGACTCGGTGATTGAGTGGATGACGCTGTTATGTAATCCGATGTCAGCTCCCGGCGGGAAAATTTGCCAGTGCATCAGCACCATTCGGTATATGAAAGAGAAAATCACGATGAGGAACAATGCAAGGTACTTGTTTGGCGCCTTGAACATTTTTTGCTTTCCCGAGCCTTCATTTTTGGATAGTGGAGTACTAAAGTTAAAGTTTAAATATGGAATTCGAGTATAAAAAGCGCAGGGTAAAAAAGCTTAAAGTAAAAAGGTGTTGAAATGTCATTCCTTAAAGCTATGATGGAAAAAGAGCCTCCTGAACCAGTGAATCCAATAGGCACAGTTGTCATCGGCAACATTGAACCTGACATGCATGACACAGCTAAAGAGCAAGTGAGGAAGGCGCTGAAGAGAGCAGGCTTCAAGACGGTTGACGCAGGCAAAAGTATTGCTCCGCAAGTTTTCGTGGACAAGGCAAAAGAGAGCAATGCTGACATAATTGCGCTTTCAGTTAACACGGTGCCTGCAAAGAACAATCTTGCAAAACTGGACGAAGCGTTGAAAGCAGCGGGATTGAAGGGAAAAGTTGCACTCATAATGGGCGGCGCTGCGGTTAAGAAGGAAGATGCTGACGCGATTGGCGCACTTTTCGGCAAAAACAAGGAAGAGGGCGTTGAAATCGCCAAGAAAGCAATGGCTGCAAAAAAGAAATAAACTCGTAATCTAGATGAGGCAAAATGTTCAAATTCAATACGCCACAACATGTGTATCAAGTAGGGAAAGTGAAGATAGGCGGTCAACCGGGAGAGTTGCCGACTGTTCTGATTGGGTCAATATTCTGGCTTGGTCAGAAAATGGTTCAAGATGCAAATAAGGGAATTTTTGATGCGAAGGAAGCAGAGAACATAATTAATAAAATGCAGACTTTAAGTGACATTACTGGTGTTCCGTTTGCTTTTGACATCGTTGGAACTACTGACGAGGCTTTCGCGAAGTACATTGATTTCGTTTCTAAGCACAGTGATGCGCCGATGATGTTGGATGCAATGAGTCCGAAGACGCGTATGGCGGCTGCGGAGATGGTGCATAAAATGGGGCTTCAAGACAACTGCTTATACAATTCAGTCTACAAGGGCGTCACGGATGTTGAATTGGCAAAGCTGAAAGAAAGCGGAATAAAAATGTCTATAGTGCTTGCTGATAATCCCAAGGACAACAGTTTAGACGGAAAGATGGCAGTTTTGGGAGAGGCTTTAGCCATGGCAGATAAAGGTGGAATCACAAAGCCATTGATAGACACGGCTATTCCCGCGTTTGCGCCGGATATGGGTACTGCGGTGAGGGCGATACCGAAGATCAAGGAAAAGTTCGGTCATCCTACAGGGTTAGGCACTGGAAACGTTGTTACCACGATGGGCTGGGTTAAGGCTAATTTTGCTAAGGAGTTTAGAAAGGGCTGTGTGACGGCTACTAACGCGATTATGCAGGTGATGGGCGCGAACTGGCTTATGTTCGGGCCTGCAGAGCAGGCAGATTGGGTGTTTCCTGCGGTTGCGATAGTTGATACTTATGTGTCGTCTGCGATGTCGGACTTGGATATTAGACCGTTAGAAGAGACGCATCCGATTTTCAAGGTCTTCCTTTAAATCTCCATCCTTTATTTTTTTGAGTTCTTGATGAAAGAATGTGTTGAAGGATTGATGGTGAAGTCTCAGAAGTGGTTTGGAATCATCGTTTTGTTTACAGTTTTGACCATGTTAAGTGTTTATGCTATTGCTGTTGATTCGCCGTTGGCTATTGTTCGTTATGTGCTTGGTTATGTGTTTGTTGTGAGTTTGCCAGGTTACTGTCTGGTTAACGTTTTGTTTTTGGGGAAGAACAGGCTTGATTTGATTGAGGAGACGGTGTTGTCGGTGGCGCTGAGTTTCGGGGTAGCTGGGCTGGTTGGTCTGTTTTTAGGATTATCGCCCATCGGGATAAGTTTCACTTCGATTACGGTTTCGCTGAGCGCGATAGTTCTGGTTTTGGCTGCTGTGGCTTTTATAAGAAAACTAAGACTCAGAGAAGTCACAGGTGAAACTTCAGAGCATGTAGACAGCTGAGCGTTTTTGCTGTGTTTTTAAGATAAAAATTGTTTGCTTATTAGATTCACAATCAAGAGGTTACGTTATCGAAAGGTATACAGTAATTTTCATCATTCTGTCATATTATTTTAGTAACGAAATGTAACTGCAGATTACCTATTGTTCTCAATTTGTTTTCTCAGAGAGAGCAACCTTCGCTATGCCTATGATGACTTGTTTTAGGAAAGGCGGCAAATCAACCGCGTCATAATCGCTTGAATAAGCAGCGTTGCTTGGAGTTTGTTTTGAGAGCAGAACTTCGCCAAACTTCTTGCTAACCGCTTTTGCGTTGCCAATCTCTGGCGGAACCAACCCCTTCGTTATGTCTTCGTCTATCTTTAAAGCTGCCAGCACAACTGAAGCATAAAACGGGTCAGCCCGCAATGTTTTAGTCAAGCCAATCGCCAACGCCTTCTCGTCCACACCCAAGCTTTTAGCTTTTGACAATTCAGAAGCCATCTTCTCTATCGACAAATGCCGCTCCCTAAGCCGAGCAAACAGAGACCTACAAGGCATACACTCATTCGCTTTCATCACCGCTTCCTTCACAGCTTTCCTCGTGCAGTACCCAACAAGTTGACCCAGTGGTGAAGCGGGTCCACCATAAACTATTGGGGCACCACGATTTGTCTCCGCCACAACTATAGCGTCAGTCACTGTCCCCGTCGCCTCATCACCAGAGAACCTGCTTCTGATATCCAGTTCCTTCAGCGCCGCCATCTTAGCTTCAGTCGCAGTAATCAAAAGGCTAACCAAGCAGCTTTCACTCGGCTTCCCATCTACGACAACGATGATGTTTATTGTCCCTTCGATGTGCTTGACCTCTATCGGTTCACCTGCTGACTCAGCAAAATTACAAGTATTACCCTCATTATCCGCTGCCGTAGCCACAACACTCACGGCAAACTCGCCGTCTCTTTTCGAAACCAAAGAGAAGTTCTCAACCGCTGCAGCAGTAACCACGCCGATGAAGCTTCCGCTTACGCCAAACGTCCTTGCGGCATTTACGATGAAAGCGTCAGGGTCATCGTGAAGGTTGCGGTCACCGTAAGATTTAGGAACCTCCACATTAAGAATTACTTTTGTCTTCTTTAAACCACCACCATTATGGAATGCGGAACTCACAGTGTTAAGCGGAGCATCCGACAGCACTGCCAACACGTTTTCTTTCAGAACTAGTTTCACGCCTTTGCCTACAAGGTTAAACTGTTTCATACGTTCACCATTACCTACCTATAGACTGTTCACTGCACGATATTTCCTGAGGACAAGCATCGATAGAGATAAACTCAGAATAAGGAAAACCTTGAAAATGATTAATCAGAATAGCCGATTTACGCTTGCCCATACCAAGTCAACAATTTAACAAAGCCTGTTGAATATATCTTTTGCGCGACAACATTGAGGAGACCCAATGAAACTGGTTCAAGATGCACTTCAAGGACTTGCAGATGTTCACGCGAATAAGACATGCTCCTCAGATCGTGCACCTTAAAGTTCAGGAACCCGTGCAGTTTTCAAGAGGCACAGGTACGTGTCCAGTATTTACGCAACTTTTCACACAGATGTTTACTATTTCGCGGGCTTTATACGCATACGGATAAACTTAAATATCCTGAGGACAACAAAATTTGTTATTGTGAGGAAAACGACATGACGCTGAACCCACAAGAATACGCCAACCTTTTACCTGAAATCCGAGCTTTAGTCAACAAAGTCGTGCAGAAAAACATGGCTGACGGCTTCCTGTTCTCAGCAGGAACAGACACCACAATAATAGCTTACGAAACAGTAAAATACAAACCAAAAATCCCATGCCTAACCATGGCTTTCAAACATGGAAACCCAAAGGACACAGAATACGTGAAGAAAATGGTGACTTTCCTGAAGCTCAACCACGAAACCCACGTGTTCAACCGCGACGAAGTCCTCAACAACGCCCCCAAAGTTGTAGACGCAGTGAAAAAGTTCGACCCGATGGAAATAAGAAACAGCATACCCGTATACATCGGCTTAACACTCCTGAAGAAAAAAGGCGCAAAAACCGTTTTCACAGGCGACGCCTTAGACGAGCTCTTTGGTTATCCATGGCAATTCCACCTGTCCGAAACAGAGTTCCAGCAAATGCAAGAGAAAATGTGGGCAGAAATGAAGTTCGCTTCAATGCCGATGGCTGAAACGCTTGGCATGAGCATCAAAGCGCCGTACATGGACCCGCTGTTCATGGACTGGGCGAAGAAGCTGCCAATCAAATTCAAGATAAACATGCACGAAGGCGTAAAATACGGCAAATGGATAATCCGCAAAGCATACGAAGACGTGATACCGAAAGATGTCATTTGGAGACCAAAAGCGCCCTTAGAACAGGGAACAGGAACCGACGTTCTGCGAACCTTCTTTGACAAAGAAGTCACAGACAAAGAATTCGCTGAGAAGAAAAAAGCCATTCTTGAAGAGGACGACGTGAAAATTCGGGACAAGGAGCAACTGTTGTACTACGAGTTTTTCAGGAAACGCTTCGGAAAACCCTCAGAGGTTTACCCTGACAACGGCGGAACACAGTGCCCCTACTGCAAAAGTTACGTGAAAACGAGAATTCAGTTCTGTAATGTGTGTGGAGCCTACCCAATCTAAACTTCTTCCTACTTTTTGCCTGAAAGCAAGCAGAAACAGTTACCTGAGCTTTTCCCTGATTTATTCAGAAAGATTTAATTCTGCAATCGTTTTTCCAGTGAAACCGCAGGAGACGCGCTACACGTGGCGAGGCTATCCGACTTAAAGCTGGCAATGGGAACATCAATATTCATAGCATCCTTCATATTCGGCCTCTTCCTGTTCGCAATAATTTACATCCTGCAATTCGACATAATAACCAGCTTAGTCATCGGCTTAATCGGCGTAGGCCTTTTCATACTACTCCAGTACCTGATAGGACCAGCCATCGTCGCCAGCACAACACGACTACGCTATCTCAAGCCAGGTGAAAACCCGTGGCTGGAATCAACAGTTAAGGAACTTTGCGACAAAAGCGGTTTGCCAATGCCCAAACTGGCCATAGTCCCTA
This sequence comes from uncultured Candidatus Bathyarchaeia archaeon, assembly GCA_964354015.1. Lineage (GTDB taxonomy): Archaea > Thermoproteota > Bathyarchaeia > Bathyarchaeales > Bathycorpusculaceae > JAOZHU01. The sequence goes on along the minus strand of CAYGYB010000006.1, from coordinate 3,658 downwards.
ACAACACGCCGAACGCGTTTACCTTCGGCAGAACCTCCAGTGGCGCTACTTTGGCTTTGCATGAAGGCCTCCTGAAAAACCTGAATGAGGATGAAGTCAAAGGCGTAATAGCACATGAACTAGGCCACATTAAGCATAAGGATTACATTGTGATGACCGTACTATCGGCGCTACCACTAATTGCATACATAATAGCGCAGACCGCCCTGCGCGCAGGAATGTATAGTTCATACTCCAGAGGAAGAAACAAAGAAGAAAACGCAGGCGCGGCACTAATAGCCATAGGCGTAATCTCCTTCATAGTTTACTTAATCTCGTTTCTAAGCGTAATGCGACTGAGCAGACTGCGCGAGCACTACGCTGACGCTTACTCAGCTTACGTGACTGGTTCTCCGCGAAGCTTAGAAAGCGCACTGGCAAAAATCACCTATGGCTTGTCGATTTCGCCTAAACCGACAGAAGGCGCCAGAGCATTCTACATTGAAGACCCAGCCATGGCAAAGCAGGAAATCCAGCAGATAATGAACAACAAGCAGGACTACGACTTAGACAGAGATGGAGTCTTGGACGAACGAGAACTGGAACTGGCTATGGAAAAGGAATCAAAGGACACGTGGGCGACCGTGAACAGTTGGTCGGCTACGCATCCGCCAACGTTCAAGCGGATACTGCTGCTGCAGGAAATAGAGAACGAAATGGCTAGCGGAAAATATACAAGTAATCGCGTTTACGCTCACGTTTAACATGGTTTCTTATTCAATGCCCTGTTGCATTATTGACGATGTTGATGATGCGGCATTTTAATTAATATTAAAGTATAATAAGGCAGAGTAGCTAACTGGAAAGATATACGAGCAGAAGGAGAGAAATAACTAATGAAAAACAAAGCATTAACAGTTCCATTAATCGCAATCCTTCTATTTTCATTCTTGAACTTGGCATCAGCTGCTGTTACATGCCCGCAATGCCACGGCACCGGCAAAATAACGGAGGAACAGACATGCCCAACCTGCGGCGGAGGAGGAACCTCTGAAACGACCAACGTCATCCTGAAGAGGATATTAGCTGGGGCAAGCGGAACCAGCGCGCATCCAGCAACATCTGTTTCAGGAATATTCCATAATGAATTAGCAGACGTTGGAGTTTATGGAGTTGCCACTGCACAGGTGAGAAGCTCAACTGTAACGTACACAAATACCTCAGAGGAAACCTATTTTCCGCCCGGTGAAGATGTCACTGTAACAGTTATCGTTGAGGGAATAGCATATGCGCCATACTTGAGTTGCACCATCTCCCTATCGGGTAGTTCCAGCACCGATTGTCCAACGTGTAATGGAACAGGAATTGTGACTGTAACAGTAGACTGCCCAAATTGTGGCGGAACAGGCTTTGTAGCCGCGCTCCCAGCAGGCGAAACCAATTTCTTAGTCATTGGAGGAGTTGCGGTAGGCGTTGTCGCTGCAGTGTTGATATCCGCGGTTATTGTAGTAAGGAGAAGGAGAGTAACGGAAGAAAGCCTTCGAAGACTGCCACCTTCTGAATTTCAAAATTGGGTTATTCAGAGGCTTTCTGGCAGAACTTCTTCGCAAAAAGACTCTAGCATGGGAATAGATGGGTACACGGTTGAAGGCTACCCCATTCTGGCTAAGCAGTCACAGGATGTTGGCAGAAACGTAATTGACAGTTTCGCATCTGCAATGGGGCGAAGCAGAGCAAGGACAGGAGTAATTGTTGCTTTCAGTTTTGACAAAGGCACATTCGAGGGCATCGTGAAAGCGAAACTGCACTATGGGTTTGAAATAAAAACGGTAACAGTTAACGAACTAATCGAGAGCAGCGGCAGAGTTTACTGAGAAAGGCTTAATTCCCACAGCATTTCCATCCGAGCTGTTCACGTTCTAGACGTATTCGCTTTCAGTGTACGGTTTCGAAAAGACGACTTGGTGTTTTTCAGGAAGAGAATTGAACGAAGAAGCTGAAAAGTAAGCGAAGACTAATATCTCTCCAATTATGCATTATTTTTGCAAGTGAGCGAAATGACCTATTGCCCAGAATGCGGTGGAGAAATGCAATACGTGATAGCCACCAAACACTACGTCTGCAAAAGCTGCGGCTTATCAGTGACGCAACAGGAACTCATGGAACTGCGAGAGAAGCTGCGACCCAGCACGGAAACAGCTGAAGAAGAAAAGGAAAACCGAAGAAAAGAATACCTCAAATGGTGGCTCAGCAAAAAAAAATAACCACTTAAAAAGACGACGCGGCATTTTTGTTAGCTCAGACTCTATTCCAATGCGCATACACGCGTGTTTTGAGCTAACCGAAAGTCTTATCAAAATGCCCATGCCACTAAGACTGAGGAAAAAGAATGAAAGGAAAAATGTTGACTGCTACAGCTTATCCGCCGCCACCACCGCCGCCACCGCAGTCGTCACCTAAAAAAGATTCTCGTAAACTGATTGTCGTTGCACTTCTCATCGTTATTATAGTTGTATCAGCTGGCGTCCTCTTTTACTTGGCAACAAATCAATCACCATCAACAACTAACCCTACTCCAACGCCTTCGGCTACGCCCACTGGCTCACCTGGGGGCTCGCCTACTTCCTCGCCGACTGGTACGTCTTCGCCTTCACCGACTGGCACGCCATCTGGCAATAACCCAGTAGCGAACTGGCGGGCTGGGTCATGGGCTAATTACACCATAAAATCCTATGAATCTGGAGAAGTAACTTCAGAAAGCAAGATGCATTATGCTATTGACGAAGGAACTTACAGTGGAACCGCTTGCTGGCTAATGTCAGTGGAAATGAATCTGAATCAAGAAAGTGGTACAATGAAGAATTTGATGACTTACTGGATTAGCAAAAGCACTCTTGAGGGCATTCACGTGAAAACGCAGGTCTACATGAACGGCGAATTGATAAGTGAGAATGAAGAGGACCTAACCCCTAGCGAAACTGGAGACATGCCAGAACCAATCGACACGAGCACCTCCACCAGTTCTGAAACAATCACGGTTCCCGCGGGCACATTCAACTGCGCCAAAATTACTGTCACAAGCACCATTTCAGGAACGACAAGCACGACAAGCTCATGGGCCAACTCGAACATACCCATTATTGGCTTGGTGAAGATGGAAACCACTTCTGGCGGCGTCGTGACATCGACGACGGAGCTTACAGCCTACGGTGGCTGATAACTGCATCCGCTTACTGGCAGAAACCTCGTGTGAGAACGAGATGCAATGGGGGATGCAATAACGATTTCCCCTTCCCATTTTATTCAAGACCAAAAAGTTTTGTGTTCCGCAGGTCGGCTGAACCAAACGGTAATAAAAGAAGTGAATCACTACTTATCAAGATACTATTACGGTTAAGCGTGAGGGCAATGACTCTGAACATGGAAATAATCTGCGTGGGCAACGAGCTGCTCATAGGCAAAATCTTGAACACTAATGCGCAGTGGTTGTCTAAGCGCGCAACTGCCGTTGGAATCGCGGTTAAACGAGTAACAGTGGTAGCTGACGAAGTGGAAGAAATCGCAAGCGCAGTCCGCGAAGCACTGCAAAGAAAACCGCGATTCACAATAACCACGGGAGGACTTGGACCAACCTTTGACGATAAAACATTAGAAGGCATAGCAAAAGCATTAAACCGCA
>CAYGYB010000005.1:0-17405 GCA_964354015.1 uncultured Candidatus Bathyarchaeia archaeon | reverse complement strand
GAAAAATAATCCTGGATCCCTACAGGATTCGCGAAGACTTCCCAATATTAAAACGGAAAATAAACAACCATCCTCTCATCTATTTTGATAACGCTGCAACCACGCAGAAACCTAAACAAGTAATCGACGCCATACGTGACTTTTACGAAAACCACAACGCCAACGTCCACCGCGGGGTTCACACGCTTTCTCAAGAAGCCACAGAAATGCATGAAAACGCCCGCGAGAAAATTGCACGATTCGTAAACGCGAAGGACTCAGCGGAAATAGTTTTCGTTAGAGGCACAACCGAAGCAATCAACCTCGTTGCGTATTCTTGGGGGCTTCGCAACCTCAAAAGCGGCGACGAGGTTTTAGTGTCATTGATGGAGCACCACAGCAACATCGTCCCATGGGAAATTCTTTCAAAAATAAACGGTTTCACAATCAAATACGCGAAAGTGAACAATGATGGCACGCTGAACTACGAGGATTTTGAAAACAAATTTTCCCGTAAAACCAAAATCGCCTGCCTAAGTCACGTCTCAAACGTAAGCGGCGTAATTAATGATGTCAAAAGAATCGCCAGAGTTGCCCATGACCACGGCGCTTTGATGCTGGTAGACGGAGCGCAATCTGTTCCCCATATGACCGTGGATGTTCAAGATTTGGACGTGGATTTTCTGGCTTTTTCTGGACATAAAATGCTGGGTCCAACAGGCATAGGCGTGCTTTACGGCAAAAAAGAACTTCTTGAGCAGATGGCTCCGTTCCAAGGCGGCGGCGAAATGATAAAAGAAGTTTCCTTCAGCCAAGAAAAAGCCCAATGCAGCATAAGTTGGAATGCTCTCCCATGGAAGTTTGAAGCTGGAACGCCTAACATATGCGGAGGAATTGCTCTGATGGAAGCTGTCAAATACCTCGAACGCATCGGCATGGCTGAAGTGCTGAAACATGAAAAAGCGTTAACTGAATATGCCATTAAACGCATGCGAGAATGCCGCAAAGTCACGCTTTACGGGTCCAACGATTCATCGTTGAAGTGTGGAATAATACCCTTTAACGTGGAGGGTTTATCCTCGCATGATGTTGCGCTTTTCTGTGACAACTACGGAATCATGATACGTAGCGGTTTTCACTGCGCCCAGCCCCTGCATCAAGTTTTTAAGTTGCAGTCTTCTGCCCGCGCAAGCTTTTACATTTACAACACGCGTGAAGAAATCGACCGATTTGTAGAAGTCTTGAAGGAGATTGAGCGCGCATAATGCCTGCCGTGGAAGACTACGTGGCGAGAATCGAAGGGACATGCGGCGACGAGAAAGGCGTAGTAGTTACGTTCAAGTACGACAAGAAAGACGAAGCAATTGCAAGAATCTCCAAAAAAGCCACGCTGAAAAAATCCATTGCAGGAATCATTACCGAGTTTGTCTTTCAAGACATTTCATTTCGTGTGTTCTCAAGCGGAAAAGCCATTTTCAAAGGAGTAAAGAACAAACAAGCGTTGCAAGAGATTTTATCCGCTCTCCTGCTTTAGTGAACATGTAAAGCCAGCGGATTATCTTGCGCCAAAACGCAGCCTCATTCGCATTTTGGTTCTGCTTACCCAATTATAGAGCGGGATAAGCCTATACCTAATAGCATAGGGAAGGGCGTCTTTAAGCTCTCGGTGCAACCCCAATTTCACAGCGATTCTGCCTTTCTTCGTAATAGGCACGTAGTACCGCTTTAAAGGAAACTTGACGAAGCTGTTGCTTTCTTTGAATTTGTCCAAAGACGGGTGATTTCCTATTCTCCCGTACATTATCCACTCGACCTGTTTGGCAGCGCACGCCTCTATTGCTTTGGCAACCAACGCGTTATTCACTGCCTTGTCCGAATGCTTCTGCAAAGAAAGTATCTGCGAAATAATCGCTATTTTGTCTCCATGGACAAGCTGTATAAACCCTACAAGCTCGTTTTGCAAGAATGCGCCTATGAACGTGCAGTTCTGCGCTGAAAGCACGCCTTGGGTAACGCTCTGCAGCGAGGCTCCATAATGCGGAAAAGCTCTCTCTTGTCGTATCGGCGTTTCATTATAGATTTTCCATATGCCTTCAGCCAGTTTTTCACTCGGCTCAACTACCTCAGTCTTTATGCCGCCTTTTTCTGCTTTGCGCACCATGTTGCGTGTCTTTTTCCCGACTTTCTCCCACCACTGGTCATAAGTTGTTACTTGAAGAAGGGCGATGTTATCTTCGGTTTTTAACCAAGAGCTTGGGGGCTTAGGAATGGTGTAACACCATTTTCTTTCGATGAAAGTGAAAATGTCTATTTCTCTGTCAGCGAGTTTTTCAATGAATCTACTTGTTGGAACGATATCTTTCGCGTACTCTCTTGCGTCACTGGCTAATCTGGAAAAACCCTTTTTGCGCAGTGCCAGAGTTTCAAGATCCTTGTTTACCGCCAGAAGTCTTTTTAGCGTTTCATAGTATGGTCCTCTATGGTTGATTGTTCCCCGATTGAAAAGCCATTCAGGATGAATTTCCAAGACTTCTCCTTTTGCGATGCTGTTCTCCGCCATTTTTTCAGCTTTCGCTACAGGATTAGTGTAGCATACATAATCCAGAGAAAACATGGGAAAGTCATGGAAAGATTTCAGTGGAAACCCTTCTTGAACCTGTGCTCTGGCGTGCCCTATTTTTCGTCTCCATATAAGCTGAGCCAATAAACGGGCGGTTCCGTGAATGGTGTAGTAACCTATCTTTCTTTTGGTAGCTTTCTTCAGAAGTTCCAATTCTGCATACGGATTGTTTACGACGTGAAGAGCTACCTCATGTTTACCGCCATAAAGCAATTCCAGCAATTCGTTGTCAGGTATTGTTTGAAATGTGAAAAACCAGTATGCCTTGACTTCAACGGGCGATTCGTTGACCATTTTTGCGATTATTTTAGAGTTTTTTAGGTAGCCGTTTCCTATTTTGCTTCTCAGAATTACAGACAGAAAACTTTTGGTCCTTGAAGGGTAAGGATAATCCACGTCTATTCTCAGCTTTATCATTGCTTCTCTTCTGTCCTTCCTCTAACTGAAAGACTCTCCAATTATAAACTCTCTGTTACTGCCTCAGCGTTGTGTAGGCAAATTCGTTTCCACGCTTTCTTGTTACTGCTCGTGGAAATCTACCTGTTCTTTTTCTATTATGGGTTTCCACCATTCAATATTATGTTTATACCAGTCTATGGTTTTCTTTAATCCGTCTTCAAATCTGTTTCCCGCTTCCCAGCCGAGTCCAACTATTTTTTGTGTGCACAAAGAATATCGCAAGTCATGTCCCGGTCTGTCTTTGACGAACTTTATCAGGCTCACGGGTTTATCCACAAGTTTTAGAATAGTTTTGACGACTCGGACATTCTTCAACTCTTGACCCGCCGCTATATTATAACTCTCCCCAGATTTGCCTTTCTGCAAAACTGCGGCTATGGCGCTGCAATTGTCTTCAACGTAAAGCCAGTCTCGAATGTTTGCTCCAGCCCCATACACGGGTATTTGCTTATTTAATAACGCGTAGATTATAGCCTTGGGGATTAACTTCTCTGGATGCTGGTATGGCCCGTAGTTGTTAGAAGATCTTGTGATGATTATGGGTAAGCCGTAGGTCTCGAAGAATGCTTGGCACAACAGTTCTGCGCTTGCTTTTGAGGCGGAATAGGGGTTACGCGGTTTCAGTTTGTCTGTTTCTTTGAAACTGCCTCGTAGTGTGTGCCCGTAGACTTCATCGGTGCTTATCTGCACGAACTTGGATAGGTTCATTTTTCGCATGGTCTCTAGTAGATTATAGACGCCGAGCACATCTGTTAACACGAATGTTCCTGCTTCGATTATGCTTCTATCAACATGAGTTTCAGCCGCAAAATTCACAATGCAATCACAGTTCTTGGCGGCGTTTTCAACATCTTCTTTTTTTGTTATGTCGCCTTTGAGGAAAGTTATTTTGTTCCAAACGTCCTGCAAATTTTCTTTTCGCCCAGCGTAAGTAAGCTTATCCAGAACTGTAATTTCGTAGTCTGGGTGTTCTTTTAGCATGTGATGTACAAAGTTGCTTCCTATGAAGCCTGCGCCGCCTGTTACGAGAATTTTCATTTGCATCAACCGTGTTTAAGCCATGGTGCCAGTTTCCAGTCGTAAGGTATTTTCTTCGTGTCTGGCGGCAACCGATGCTCATCTGGTTCTTTATAGTTGTAAAGTTCGGTTGGCACATTCATCATGAGTGCGCACTCTTCACTTATCGCTTTGAAACCATGCCAAACTTCAGGCGGAACCTGAACCATGAGCAGGTTTTTCTCGCCGATTATGAACTCGGTTATTTCGCCTTTAGTTTTTGACCCTTCTCTGCCATCATACAGCACCAGTTTCATCATGCCTTTTACGCAGGCTATGTTGTCTGTTTGCTTCTTGTGCATGTGCCACGCCTTGACGACCTGCGGGTAAGCCGCTGTGACGTATACTTGGCCGAATTTTTGGAATTGTTCCCAGTCGCTTCTCATTATCTCGATTAGCCATCCTCTTTCGTCTGCGACTTGTTTAAGCTGTTTAGTTATTACACCTTCTATCATGTTTTTCACTTCAAATTACTATTTTTGAGTTTTCACCCACAAGTAATTTATGTCCTTTGGGACCTTTCTGGTTTGTTGTTATTTCGGAGTTGGCGCCTATTATGCTGTCGATTATTTTGGTGTTAATCTCTATTGTGCAGTTTTCCATTATTATCGAGTTTTCTATTTCTCCCTTCTTAATGTGCGTGTTATTGCCTATTGACGTGTATGGTCCGATGTAGACCCCGTTTTCTATGGTTGCGTTTTCTCCAATTACGGTGGGCCCGCGGATTAAAGCGCCTTTTTTCACCTGCGCGTTTTTTCCTAATGAAACTCGCCCTTGGACGCACGTTTCTTCTACGCTTGCTTCTTTTTTCGGCTCCATTTCATCTAAAACAAGTATGTTGGCTTCAAGGATGTCTTCTATTGTTCCGGTGTCTTTCCACCATCCTTCAACTATTCTGTAACCTATGTTGTAGCCTTCTTCCAGCAAGAGTTGCAGTGCCTCTGTTATTTCAAGTTCTCCTCTCCAAGATGGCTTCAGTTTCTTTATCATCTTGAATATTATTGGTGAAAAAAAGTATATGCCCGTCAACGCGTAATTGCTCGGCGGTTCTTTGGGTTTTTCAACCAGTTTTACTAGTTTTCCTTTTTTGTTGAATTCTGCCACTCCGAACTGTTGTGGGTGTTCCACTTTGCACAACAGCACCATTGCATCGTATTTTTTCTGGCGAAATTCCTTGACGATTTTGGAAATTCCGCCTTTTAGAAGATTATCGCCCAAATACACTACAAAGGGGCTGTCATCTATGAAGTTCTCAGTTAAGCCCACAGCGTGAGCGATTCCCGCTGGCTTCTCTTGGTTGAGATAGGTGAGTTTTACACCGAATTTGCCGCCGTCTCCGTAATAATCCCGGACTTTTTCAGGCATTACGCCGCCGATGATTATGGCTATGTCTCTGATTCCAGCGTTTCGCAGGTCTTCCAGAACATATTGGGATATGGGCTTGTTCGCTACTGGGATTAACTGTTTGGGCCCAGTGTGAGTTAGCGGTCTGAGCCGTGTGCCGTGCCCGCCGTGGAGAATTACTCCCTTCATGTTTTCATCTCTTCTTTCATCTTGTTTAGTCCTTCATTAATGTTTAACGGTTTCGTTTTTAGTTGTTTCTGTATTTTGCCAGTGTCTAAGGATGAATCTCTGGGTCTTTGTGCAGTCCACGCAGCCAACTGGCTCATTTTCACAGGCTTAATCAAGTCTAAGTTTAAATTGAAAATCTTTGCCATTTTTTTAGCGAATTCGTAGCGGCTTATTCTTTCCTTGCCCGAAGCGTGAAGTAAACCCTGCAAATTCCTCTGTACGACTTCAACGACTATTTCTGCGAGGTTGTCCGCCAAAGTTGGCGTATTGTAGTGATCCTCTACTACTGTTACTTCGTTACCTTGTCTGAGCTGGCTGATTACCCATGTGGCGAAGTTCTTTTTCCACGGGTGCCACCCATATAAAACACTGGTTCTTAATATTGCATGATTTTTGCAGTGCTGTATGACTTGGTTTTCTCCTTCCAGCTTTGTTACGCCATAATAGTTTGCTGGGTTAGGGCGGTCTTGTTCATTGTAGTTCCCTTTTGCGCCGTCAAAAACATAGTCTGTGGAAATGTAGACAATTTTTGTGTTTGTTTTGCTGCAAGCAAGGGCTAGGTTGCGTGTTCCTTCAGCATTAATCTTCCAAGCATGTTCTCTTTGGGTCTCACATTTGTCAACATTGGTTTCAGCCGCCGTGTGAACCACAATGTCGGGTTTAACTGTCTTGAAAAGATTTGAAATTTCATATAAGTTTGTAATGTCCAATTTTAACGAGTCTGGATGAAGTGGGCGAGTATTGTATAACGGTATTACTTTATAATCGTTTTTGGCAAGTTCTGTTATTTTTCTGCCCAATAATCCCGTTGCGCCAGTAATGAGCAATCGCTGCATTTTGTTGCCTCACTATTTTAACTATTTTTTACCAATGGCATAAGCTTATAAAGGTTGATATATCTGCTTTGGCATTATGGTTTGGTAAGTTTCAAAGTAACACAAAGGGTGTCAACGCGCTTGAAAGTTGTTGCAATAAACGACTGCGCTTTTGTGGGTCAAACTATATTCAAGTATTTGCCTGCCGATATAGAAAAGCAGCATATCAAGCGCACCAGAGGAGTTTGGAGTAAAACCTTTGGTTTAGCCTATAAAATTCTGAAAGCTAAGGGCGACTTGTTTCATGCGCACTATCTTCTTCAAGACTGTTACCTTGCAGAACGTTTAGGAAAAAAACCATTAATTGGGCATGCGCATGGAAGCGATTTGCGAGTGAGCTTAAAACATCCGCTGTGGGGAAGAACAGTCAGGCACAATCTGAAACACTGTAATAAAATTTTAGTCAGTACCCCTGACATCCTATCCACAGCAAAAAGCTTTAGGAAAGACGCGGAGTATTTGCCTAATCCTGTGGACACTGAACTCTTCTTTCCCAAGCCTGCTGTTCCACATGATGGAAAGACAAGGGTCTTAATTGCAAGTGACGCCAATTGGAGGGTGAAGGGCACGGATGTAGCAGTACGCGCTTTGAGCCTGATAAAGGACAAGGTGGATGTAAGCATTATTGCGTACGGCGCAGATTTTCATAAGACCGTTGCCTTAGCTTCTTCGCTTGGGCTGCATTTGAATGCCCTGCCTAAGATATCTCATGAAAAGCTCAACGGATACTACTGGAACTCCGACGTAGTTATTGACCGCTTCACACTGGGCTCTTTGGGACTGGTTTCGTTGGAGGCTATTGCCTGCGGTCGACCAGCACTAGCGTACGTCTCTCCAGAATATCCAGAATACAAAGAGTTCCCGTTAAAGGACCTGCGCGAGGAGGAAAACATCGCGCGAGTTATAAAAGATGTGCCCAATAATTTATGGGAAAAAGAATACTCCTACCTAGAGAATAATCACCTGCCTTCCATTGTTGTCCCCATGATTCTGAAAATCTACAAAGAATGCACCGAGGCACAGTCTTGAATCAACCTCAAAATGGACTTGTTTCTATCGTGGTTCCAGTTCATAATAAAGCAAAAACGAAAATCTGTGCTGAGCATGTTGCTAAACAAACTTACCCGAATGTCGAGTTGATACTGGTTGATTTCAAAGGGTTCCCAGCAGAAAAGAGAAACCATGGATATCTTAAAAGCAAAGGCGAATACGTGTTATTTTTAGATGAAGATGAATATCTAAGTCCCGGCGCAATATCTGCGAGTGTTAAAAAATTCAATGAAGGCTTCAACGTAGTGGGCATACCTGCGTTTAAAGCCACGCCTAAAACATACCTGAGCAAATGTATATCGATAACGAAGCTGGGCGGAGCGAACGTGCGTTTTTTCAGAAGAACCGTCTTGCAGAAAGTTGGGCTATTCCGCCCCGAATATGCCTTAAGCGATGATGTAGACCTTCTTATTCGAATTTTCTCTAAAGGGTACCGCCTAGGGATGGTTGATTCCAAAGATGGCTATATGATTCACGATGAAACTAACCAATTAAGCAGCGTCTTAAGAAAGACCCTTTTTGTTAGGAAACCTTACAAGGATTTACAGGTAAAATACGGGCAAACTGTAGATGGGATCACAAAAAAATCCAACGAAAGGCGAAGGATTCTGAAGATTCTGTTGGAGCAACCTGTTCTGATTCCGGGAGTTTTGCTTGTTATGTCCGTGCTTTTTTTAGTGAGACGAATACCCTATTAGAACGTTAAATTGCGACAAAATTACTTGCGGGCTTTTTATGATTTCTGCCAAATAGATAGTAACTATTTGGTATATGAGGGATTTTACATTTGCACCATTCAATGTTGCCCAAATCTTTAGTCCATTTTTTGAAAAATGCGATGTTGTCTACATCGCCAAAGGATTTTTGAAAAGCTATCAAGAATGAATCAAATGACCTCACCAACTTCAAGACAAAATTTCTCTTTTCAACTGGTGTTTCGCTGATTGACCATGTCGCAATGAAGATCGACCTTTTGCTAGTCGCATTTTGCAATAGTCTTTCAATTTGACTTTTTTCAGAGACACAACTTATTCTGTCAGAACACGCATTTAAACCCAATTCAGCATCTAATCCTGTCATCTTTAAGAAGAAAACCTGAAGTGCCGAAACTACTGGTAGATCAAGGATTACATATTTGCCTTTGAAACCCATTTGGTGAATTAATCTGCACATGCCTCCATAACCGCCGCCGAATTCGAACACAAGATCAGCATTGGCTATTTTTTCGCCTGTTTGATTTTGAAATCGAGCTAAATGGTAGGCATGATGGACCGAATTTTCACTGCTCATGGGATACTGCAAAAATGGAGAGGGACACCCAGCCCTAGTTTCTCTTATAACTCGTTTCCAAGTACTCCAATCATCCTTTCTTAAGTAATTATACTCTTCTTTGATGTAGGAAGAAGAATCTACGAACATCGTTCTTCCTATGACATCCCACCGTAAAAATCTTCTAGGGTCTTTTGTACGTATCAATTCACTTAGTTCACTTAGATTTTCTATCCATAAATCTTCTGGGTTCGCTTTTAAAAACGCAGCATATTTTTTTGATTCGGATCTAAGTTCTTCTATGAGTTTAGTTTCACGTTTTGTAGGTTTTCCTAATGGGCCATATATCAAAAAGTATATTGCCTCTTTCAAAATTTTATTTGCAATTTTTCTGAGCATGTTCTAATCTTTGTGCTCCTTTAAGATACAAAGCTTACAATTAGCAGACTGATCTGCAATTCAATATTTAAAATGTATCGCTTTTTGGGTTAGTAAGTACACATATGCTTCTGTACCACTCAATTGTCCTCAGAAGGCCTTCTCTGAAATTTGTTTTCGCTTCAAACCCAAATTCTCTTTTGGCTCTGCTGGCGTCAAGACACCGTCGAGGTTGCCCATCAGGCTTCGACATGTCCCATACAATTTTCCCTTCGTAACTAGTGAGCTCAGCTATCAAGTTCACAAGATCACGTATCGTGATTTCTTCACCTGCGCCTATATTCACGGGTTCAGGTTTGTTGTATCTTTCAGTTGCAAGAAGTATAGCCTCAGCGGCGTCTTCCACATATAGGAATTCTCTCGAAGCCTTTCCAGTTCCCCATACTACAATCTCCTTTTGGTTAGTCTCTTTCGCATCTACAAATTTCCTTATAAGCGCAGGTATGACATGAGAGCTCTCTAGATTAAAGTTGTCCCTTGGACCATATAGGTTAACCATTAGAAGGTGAATAGAGTTGAATCCGTATTGTTGCCTGTACGCTTGGGACTGAACCAGCATCATTTTCTTAGACAACCCGTAAGCAGCGTTCGTTTCCTCTGGATAACCATTCCATAAATTCTCTTCCTTGAAAGGTATTGCAGCATATTTTGGATAAGAACAAACCGTTCCAATTCCAACAAATTTTTCAACTCCTTCCAATCTTGCGGCTTCCATTAGCTGAGTGTTCATAATAATGTTATCATAAAAAAGCGAACCGGGATACTTTCGATTATATCCAATTCCTCCTCCTTTACCGGCTATATGTATTACGACATCAATGTTTTTGATGGCTTTGAGGCAGTTCTTGTAGATTCTTAGATCCATATTTGCACTTCTTGGAACTCTAAGATTGTGTCGGCTAACGTTTCGTTTCTTGATTAAATTGTCTATTACAAAAGAGCCTAGAAAGCCCAATCCTCCCGTTACTAGAATTTTCTTTTTATCCCAAAAGCTCACGATAGATCAATCCAAACGCTTTAACAACGTAATCCAGATCATCTTGGGTTAAATATTGATGGCAACCAATGTAAAAACCGTTTGAGCCAACGAATTCCGCGATAGGCAACCTTCCGTCATACTCGTTTTTTAGGTAGCTGTATGCTGGTTGCTGGGTGGGTATACAACCAAACAAAGATCTTGTTTCTATCCCCATCTGCTCCAATTTCATTGTGATTTTTTTCCTGCTCGCCTTCTTTAGATTTTTTATTATAATAGGATACACCATGTAACTTACGTTTTCATCGTAGATAGGCAATTGTATTGCATCGGAGAATTTTTCTAGTCCTTCATTAAGGTATCTAACATTTTGCCGTCTGCGTTCCACAATAGACTCTATTTTTTTCAATTGCGCCAGTCCTATCGCGGCTTGGAATTCCGTTGTCTTGAAATTATACCCTATTATGTCATGAGTGAATTTTGGGTCAACATCCCTTCCATCTGCTCTCATCTTTGGGCAACCTGCCGTTTCTCTCGTGCATTTTTGGCAGTCGCACATTCTTCCGTTTGCCTTTATTTTTTTAACCAGTCTCACGATTTCGTAATCGTTTGAATTCACTGCTCCCATCTCTCCCACTTGGATATTGTGGGCTATGTAGAATGAGAATCCAGATAATAGAGACAAGGAGCCAACTTTTTTACCCTTATACAAAGTGCCGTGAGCCTGTGCTGAATCTTCGAACACAAATAATCCATATTCTTTAGCGATTTTATTTATCTCATCCATATTGCATGGATATCCAATTAGATGGACAGGTAATACTAAGGAGTACTCTTCAGGCGTATCGACTTTTTCCAGATGTGCCCGAATGTTTTCCGGTGTTATACAAAATATGTCCTTATCTACATCAACATATACGGGTTCCAACCCGCTCAAAACTATTGCGTTGCTCGTTGCGATGTAGGATATCGGTGTGGTGATAACTTTCTTTTTTATCTTTGAATTTTTCTGTTTATATTTCAAAGCGGTTAGTCCAGCTATCAAAGCAGATGTGCCGGAATTTACAATAACTGAATACTTTGTTCCGATGTATTTTGCCCATTCTTCTTCGAACTTTCTGACTCTTTCTCCCTCTGATATTACACCAGACTTTAAGACTTCGTTTATGGCATCTACTTCCTCTTTGGAAACTCTGAAGTCACCCACTGATATTCTCCTGTTTTTGACGGTGGTGTTCATTTTAATCAGTTTTCCACCATTTGTTTGGAAAATTTTTTTGCAGTATTTTATCTCCCTCTCCGGGCGGTTCTAAACCAGCATTTCGCATATCAGCATCAACCATTATTTTGACTAGATCATCAAATTTAATCCTCGGCTTCCAGCCTAATTTTTCTTTGGCTTTTCTCGGGTTGGCAATTAGTTCTTCCGCTTCGGTTGGTCTAAAATACCTTGGGTCAATAGTCACGTATTTTTCGTAGCTGAGATCAACATATGAAAAGGCACGTTCAACAAACTCTCTAACCGAATGTGTTTCGCCTGTCCCGATTACAAAATCTTCTGGTTTGTCAGTCTGCAAAATTTTGGTCATTGCCTCTACATATTCTGGAGCATATCCCCAATCCCGTTTTGGGTCAAGATTTCCCAAATAGAGTACCTTTTGTCTTCCAGCTAAGATATTTGCAATGGCTTTGGTCACTTTTCTAGTCACGAAAGTCTCTCCTCTCCTAGGCGACTCGTGGTTAAATAGAATCCCATTGCATGTGAACATACCATATCCTTCCCTATAATTCGCGGTCATCCAGTAAGAATACACTTTCGCAGCTGCATAGGGGCTTCTGGGTTTGAAAGGAGTTTCCTCATTCTGAGGCGGCGGAGAATTCCCAAACATTTCACTGCTAGACGCTTGATAAAACTTGATTTTCATCTTGCTTCTTCTGATGACTTCTAAAATTCTTGTGGCTCCCAAGGCCGTAATGTTTCCTGTATATTCTGGAATGTCAAAGCTAACTTTAACATGGCTTTGTGCTCCTAGATGGTAAACTTCTTCAGGTTGGATGTTGTAGATGATGTTTGATATCTGTTCAGAATCTGAAAGATCGCCATAATGAAGAAAGAGCCTCGCATGTGGGTCATGTGGATCTACGAAAATATTGTCTATTCTAACTGTATTGAAAGTACTCGCTCTTCTTATGATCCCATGGACCTCATAACCCTTGGAAAGCAGCAGTTCCGCTAAATACGAGCCATCCTGCCCTGTTATTCCCGTAATAAGAGCTTTTTTCATAGCTAACACCTAGTTAAACGGATAATGTCATTACTCCGTTTCGTAATGTGTGCCTTCATTTAAATTTTTTCCACAATACACAATACATGAGCGAGAAAATAGACATCAATCTACCTGTGTTGCCTCGTCGAATATTCTTTTCAGCTTCTCATTTCTCCTTTTTACGGAAAATTCTCCTTGTTCCATCAAACGTCTAGCCTCTCGCCCAATTTGTCTTCTCAAAGAGCTTTCTTCAATCAAAACAGAAACCTTGTCAACAATTTGGTTAACTATCCAAGGCCTAAATTGTCGAATTCGCGGAAGGAGATTCTTATCCTTATGATTCGGTGCGCCATTCCAAATGTAATATGGCACGTTTGACGGCGGATCTATAAGAATGCCTGTTTTCATGTCGTGTACAGCTTCTGGAATGTCGTAAAGGTTGATGGCAATCACTGGCAGTTCATAACTCATTGCTTCCAGAATCGCCATTCCCAAGTTCATATGTGATGGAAACAAGAAGATATTTGAAGATGCGTAAATCTGGGCTAGTGTTTCTTCGCTCAATGTTGAGTTGATTATCTTTATGTTCGGTTTGTCGGCGCATTTTTCTATTATCTCAGGAGGAACCCACGATCTTATTGTTAGTTCTAAACAATCATATTTCTTGCTCAACTCCAGAAATGCATCTACCACTTCGAAACCGCCTTTCCATTCAAAATTCAGAAAGTTAAACTGGTTTATGCTGCCAACGAACAGCAACCTCAATTTGTCATCTTTCTCTTTTTTGACGAAGTCTTTCTTGGATACTGCAAAATGTGCTGTTTCGATTTTTTCCTTGAAAGACCCACAATCCAAACTGCGATACAGTGTTCTTTTCGCCCAATCACTCCAAGGCAATATTTTTTTACAGTATTTCGAACCCAATTGTTTTTGAACAAATCTTTTGACCAGTTTGATGTCGCCATAATCAGCTAGAGCATTAGCATATTCAAAATCAACAACCCAAGGTAGCTTAGCAAATATTAGTTGCTGCGCAGCATAAACTAGATCAGGATTAGAATCCAACAGGAGGCGCGAACTTTGAGTTTTTTTGATACCCATATAAATTAATGTTTTTGTCTCGTGCCACGTATCTCGCACGTAGGAATAACGTTGAAGTTTCTTGTTAAAATTATGGATTAATTGTTGCCTCTTGTTGAGACTATACGCTAGTTGCTGTCTCTCTGTGACTTCGGTCTTTCCAGCGAAAATCCGATATCCCTGTGGTGGGTTTATGAGTAGTTCTCTGTAAAGAGAATGGGAAGGTCCGCCTCTAGATCTTCCTTTGAGAAACACACTCTTCATGATCGAAAAATATGCTACGCCACGTATATAATACTTCTTTGTTTCTTAGGCACATGCGATCACAGCAGAAATCCGCCTCTTCAAAGAGGTACTTGTATACGATAGGTAGCTGTCCTTTCTATTCATAAAGAATTAGGAAAGAAACCCAAAGACTTGTATTTATCAAATAATATGTGTAAATCATAACTTGGTTGATTAAAACTATCACGGTGAAACAAAAAGTATGAAGGCTATTTCGATAATAATAACTACGATTAAAGACAAAGTACTCACGTTAGACTCCCTTGGACACTGTTCAGTGCAATATGAAGTCATTATATCCAAAAAAAATGGGTTAGGTTTTGCAAGAAATTGGGGTGCTGAACAGGCAAAAAACGATTTGCTTGTGTTCCTCGATGACGATCTACGACTTAGAGACGAAATATGGCCAGAAATCATGAACACTCAAATGGGGGAGTTCAAGATGATCCGTGATGAAGCTTTCCCAATCAGCAGAGTTATGGTAATTCATAAAAAAGATTTTTGGAGAGTCGGAGGGTTTGATCCACGGATTCGTTTTACAAGTGAAGACCGTGATTTTTATGCTAGAGCCGTAATGAAAGGTGTGCGTTTCAAGAAGATCCCGATTGATCTCACAATTCATCAACCTCATCTACGCAGAAGCAAGAATATTCACGTAGCTATCCGGGCAACATCTGAAAACGTACAGTTCATCCATAAATACGCTGGTAGATTTCCAGAAGTTTTTAGGGTTGATTTCTTTGACAGACTCAGACGAGGTCAAATTAGAACATTGCTTCTCCAAGTTCTCTTGTTTTACTATTATCTGCTAAAGTGACATTAAAAAAACATTAATGATCAAAATGGACGTTTTTACTCTCTGGTTCGCTCATGTCTTGGTAAATTTGTGTTTGATCTGCGTCAACTGCTTTCTTCTGGTTTTTCTCCAAGCTCTTTCTCTAATGCTTCTACTCTGTTCGCGATTTTCTCGGCTTCTTTTTGAACGGCTTTGTCTTTAATCTCTTCTTTCCGTTTTTGGTTTGACTTTAGAATCAGTCGCAAAAACTCTGAATCATGAGACTGCAACAATAGTTCAGTGTTTGGAATCAGACAGTGTCCGCCAATGAATCCTGGGAACATTATTGGTCTATCCAACCTCACGCGATGTGTATCCTCCAGAAAATCAACTACGTCGTCAAAGTCAGCTTCAAAAGTTCTGGAGATTCTATGCATTTCCTGAAAGCAAGCAATCATCCATGCACGGTAAGTCGTTTCAAAAAGTTTAGCCAGTTCTGTCTCTGTGCAGCTTTTCAGCGTTTTCACTTTTAAGCCCATTTTCTCAAAATGCTTACGCGCGGCTTCTGCTGCTTTCGCGTTTGCGCCGCCAACATACTTGGTCCATCGTCTCATTTCCCACTTCATATGTTCAGGGCTCTTGTGTACTCCGCGGGCTGGTGAGTGGGCAACAAGGCATGTGCAGCTTTGTTGGGCTTTCTTCGTTGTTCCCGGCGGAACTGTGCTGTTGATTATGACTAGTTTTGGTTTGAACTGTTTTGCGTAATTGGCGACTATGTCTACAAATTTTTCTTGAGTTTTGCATGGAAGACAAATGTGCATAGTGTCTACTTCACTTGGCAGTTTGTTCTTGTCCTGATTGGCTGCGCGCATTTTTGCTTCATCTAAATCTAATCCGTAGACGCTGAAGCTGTCTTTTTCTTTCAGCAGCTCGAATAAGGTTCGTCCAATCTCGCCTAAACCTACTACTAGAACTTTTTCTTTGGTCAATCTACCGCATCCTGTGCCAGAAAAATCAAGTAAAGTGTTAAACTATTTAAACATGAAGTCCCACAGGGAAGACTATGCCACAGCCAAAAACTGGACGAGGAGTAATAACTGGAGCCAACGTTCAATTCGGCAGGGATGTTGTTGTTTGGAATTACGTTGTTATAGGCGACAACACGAAAATTGGCGACGGAACATGCATCGGAAGCTTTTGCGACATAGGCAAAAACGTGACTATAGGCAAAAACTGCAACATACAAGCTCATGTGACGATTTCAAACGAGTGTGTGCTCGGCAACAACGTGTTCATCGCGCCTAACAGTTCGCTTCTTAACGATAAATACCCCAAAAGCAATTTTCTAACCTCGCCTATAGTGAAGGATAACGTCATAATAGGCGGAGGAGTTACAGTACTGCCTGGCGTGATTCTGGAAGAACACTCGGTTATCGGTGGAGGCAGCGTTGTAACCAAAAATGTTCCTTCTGGGAAAGTCTTGATGGGGGTTCCAGCAAAAGAGATTATGACCAAGGAAGAGTATGAAGCCAAACGCGAAGCGTTCATTAGGGCAAAGCGGAACAAAGGTGAAGCCCATCCGTGAGAATCTGGTATGACGCGTGCACTGGGAAGCATGTGCGGTATGGCGCGGCAATCGCTAAGCGTCTTAGACGATCTGGGCACGAAGTAGTATTCACCACACGGGAACATCCTGACACGTTAGCTTTGGCTCGTGTTCTCGGCGAGGAGCCGATTGTTGTTGGAAAATACAGTCCCGCGTCGCTGTATTCGCGGCTTGAGGAGAGCGCAAACCGCATCATTCAATTTTCCAAAATGTTCAGGAATAACCCTCCAGACGTAGCGATTTCTCACCAGTCTGTTGAGCTGTGCAGAACAGCGTTCGGTTTGGGGATTCCAATAGTTTTGACTGCTGACACACCGTACGCTAAGGCTGTTAATAAACTAACCATACCCTTTGCCGCTGTGCTCGTTGTCTCCGAGGCTCTGCCCCAACGGTTTTTGGCAAAATACTGCCCAGACAGCATTGTTCGTTTCAAGGGTGTAGACGAGGTTGCTTGGATTAAAGATTTGAAACCGCCGCGAAATTCTGAGCTTAAAAAGCCGTTGATAGTTGTCAGGGAGTTCGAAACCAAGGCGGCTTATGCGCTTGGAAAATCAGACCTCGCAGTCGAAATTGCTGAAAAGCTTAAAGTTCTCGGGAATGTTTTGCTTCTCAAACGCTACAGTGATATGGGCAAGAGGGAATTTGTGGACTCTGCGAGGGTAGTTGCTAACGCTGATTTGGTTGTGAGTGCAGGCGGAACCATAGCCCGAGAAGCCGCTCTTCAAGGCGTCCCAAGCATTGTTGTGTCTGAAGTGGGTCGAACATACGTGAACACTTACCTTGCTCGAAAGGGTTTTCCAATTTTCATTATAGATGCACGAAAATTGCAGAGTTACGCTAAGAGATACATTGGAAAGAAAATTGACGTATCGGCTAGGCTCGCACATTTGGACAACCCAGTTGACATAATCGAAAAGGCTGCAATGCAACTGCAATCAACGTAAACAGCTTGGTGGGAAACGGTTTCGAAACGAAAAATTAAAGATTAACTTGGCAGATTTAATCAGAAGGCTAAAGATGGGCCGGTCGTCTAGCTTGGTTAGGACATTGGCTTTACGAGCCAAAGGTCGCCGGTTCAAGTCCGGCCCGGCCCACCAA
>CAYGYB010000004.1:0-17827 GCA_964354015.1 uncultured Candidatus Bathyarchaeia archaeon | reverse complement strand
CCGTGCTCTCTGATTCTTCTCCCTATCAGGTGACAGTATTGCCCCCCGAAATCCAGCACCAGTATAGTGTCATACTTCATTTGTTTTTCGCCGCGGCTCACGATATTGGTCTTTTCGCTCTAGTAATTTAACATTGCTATCTGATTCTTGTCAATCACCGCTTAGAAGGTTTCAAAGGCGCGTTTCAGCGGAAAAAACTAAACTTATATAAAGGCACGTGCCTGTTTATTAGAAGCATGTCACGGAAAAGCCGATTTGACTGAAAAAATGTACAAGGAGCAGATAATAATGGAATTGAATGAAACCGACATCAAAATCTTGCAGGGTCTTTTGGAAGACGCGCGATTTTCAAGCAGGCAGATAGCGAAAAAAGTAGGCGTCTCCGTCGGAACCGTGCTTGCAAGAATCAAGAGAATGGAACGGGAAGGCATCATAAAAGGTTACTCGGCACTGTTGGATCACGAAAAACTCGGCTACGAATTAACGGTTGTCACGGAAATAACTGTGTCGAAGGGCAGGCTTGTTGAAACGGAAAAAGAAATAGCTAAAATCCCGAACGTGTGCAGCGTTTACGACGTAACTGGATTGACAGACGCTGTTATCATCGCAAAATTTAAGGAACGCGCGGAACTTGGGCAATTCACCAAGCGGCTCTTAGCTTTGCCCTATATTGAACGCACAAACACGCACGTTGTGCTGTCAACGGTGAAAGAGGACTTTCGGCTACTCTAAGCAAAAGCCACTTCACATCCCCCGTGTTTCTAGCCGCTTTTTTTGACGCTGAAACACATCAGGGAATATTGCCATGGTGTCAGATGGAAGCGCAGTCCGCCAATTAGCGAAGTGCCAAAACCCAAAACTTTGTTTTCTCAAACTGAAGCTTAGTCTGCACTGCGCGGCTTCAGTCGTTCACTATGAAGTTCACTATTGCGTCTTTATATTTGCTCCAAAGAATTTGGCTTCCAATTATTATTAACGGATAAGACATAATCCATACAGCAGAGTAAAATTGACCGTAATAATCGTGGAAAGTCCAAACGTCGCCACCGTTTAATCCAAGAAGGAAAAGAGTAACTATGCGCAGAATATTAATGAAGTACGTAACTGCAGCTCCAACTGCGAAGTAGATTACTTTGTGGAGCCGAGGGATATCTGATTTTTTCAAAAACAACAACATTATGATCGTGTACAGCATCAGGCTTTCCACTCCAGCGCACGGCCAAACTATTTGAGCAGCCCAACGCGTCCCAGACACAGGGTCGGCTACATACAAGGCTGGCGTAAAATCTCTACTTTGCAGTAGCATTGTTTGGTAACCCATAAAATTAAGAACATTTGCTGATAACTGGGCGGTTGTGGGCACAATAATCTGGAATAACAGGAACGTAGGAAACAGCAGATTTATCATAGACATGGCTCCAACGACTCCTAACAGAGCAACGGAAAGCGAAAAATCCGCTAACCCCTTCAGTTTATACGCAAACAAAAAGATTAACGCGAATAACACTGCGAAGACCAGAAACTCCGTCGCAAGAGGGGTGAAATTTAACCGAGCGGCGTAATCTGCTAACGACGGCGAGATTATTCCGCTCAATCTGGTTAGTTCCCTAATTGCTGCGTTTAACCCAAAGAAATTCGAAATAATAACATAACACGTGGGAAGCGTCAAAGCCAAGCCAAAAGCGACTATACGCTTAACGTCCATCTTTGACGTTTCTGACTTGTACTTATCCCAATCTAACGCAAATTCCAGAACAACAAGCCAGATAAAAAACAGGTAGTACGCCCTGCCGTTGAAGGTTTTATCGAATGACAGGGGATACAGAAAATAGAGAACAGCAAGAGGGATGGCCACGCTTAAGAAAATCAGGAAAATCTTGAAGTGGGCGGTAGCCAGAAACAACTTGTGTTCACTCATGTTTTAACCTTCTTTTTTGGTAAGGCTCACTTGACAGCCAAGCACTTCCAACGGAAAAAAATGGTGCACCTGCCTTAGACCTTATTTCAGTTAAATTCAGTAATATAACTTTCACGGTTGCTTCTTCTTTTTGTATTTGAGTTCTGGCGGAGCAATAGTTATTTTGGTGCCTGAAGCAACGCGGGAAGTTATCCAAACGTTTCCGCCTATAACCACATCATCGCCTACTATCGCGTCAGCTCCAAGAAGTGTAGCTCCTGAATAGATTACAACGTTGTTTCCAACCGTTGGGTGCCTTTTTCTTCCCCTGATTAGGCGACCCTTCTCATCCTTTGGAAAGCTTAACGCGCCCAACGTGACGCCTTGATAAATTTTCACGTTATCGCCGATTTCTGCGGTTTCTCCTATAACTACTCCTGTTCCATGGTCGATGAAGAAGTTCTTGCCTATTTTCGCTCCTGGGTGGATGTCTATGCCTGTTTGGGAGTGAACGTGCTCGCTCATTATTCTAGGAATCAGCGGGACTCCGCGGAGATAGAGTTCGTGGGCTATTCTGTAAGTGGTTATGGCCAGCACGCATGGGTAGCTGAGGATTACTTCTTCGGCGCTGACGGCAGCTGGGTCACCGTTGTAGGCTGCTTCTGTATCGCCGCTGAGCAGTGATCGTATTTCAGGAATCTTTTCAAGTAGCTCTTTAACGATGATTTTTGCTCTTTGTTGGCATACGTCTTCGGGGCACTCCTTGATTTTTCGGCAAATGTACTTTAGGCTTTTATCCACTTCTTCTGTTAGCCGAGTGTAGACTGAAGTTAAGGTGTTGCCGAGAAAGTATTTGATGTTGGCTTTGGTGATTCCTGTTTTGCCTAAATATCCTGGAAAGAAAACTGTTAGCAAGTCTTCAAGGACTTCGATGACGACTTTTTTTGACGGCAGGTCTTTTCCTTCAAGGTGATCCATGCTTCCGAATGTTTCGTAGTTTTTTATGATTTCATCAACAAGCGAGGGTAACTCTGTTTCGCTCCAGTTGCTCTCTGGGCTGTGCTGGCTGTTCATTAGTGCATCGCGCAGTTTCTCTGGGTTCCAGCAGTACGCTTCGGTATCTTGGTTTTTGAGCTGTTCTTTCTTTTCTTGTTGCGGTTGGTCTGGGTTGGCTTTCAATTGGCTTCGCCTCTTCATAGTGCGGAAGAGTTGGATATAAAGGGTGTTTTTCCAATGTTTTCCAGAGAGGAGTTATGGTTTTCTTTCATGGAGTCCACTAGCCCTTTTATAACGTCGTTATAACTGCGTGGAGCGCCTTAAATACCTACTGCTGCAATGCAACCGCTTCAGCCTACAAGCCACAGCAAGCGGAGTTGGCAGGCACTGGGGTTGCTAAGCATGGTTTGAGACGCCTACGCATGAGCCTTTTCCAAGCATACACCCGCTTTTTTCATGGATAATCTATTCTATGGAAAAGCTCTTAAGCTGAAGCGGATCTATAGGAATTTACGGAAACCAAAAGGAGATTTGGTAGAAATGAAAAGAACTTTAGCATTTTGCATACTAGTGCTCTGCAGTATGCTTTTGCTGGTGAATATAGGAACAATCAAGGCAGCCGATCCGGGATACTCAATCATAGAATATTGGGGTCCTAACCCAGTTACTGTTGATGGCAAGTGGACTGATGCGGACGAGTGGCATGATGTAACAACTCAGAGATTAGGTACCCCCCAAGTAGCTATATACGAGTTCAAAATGGTATCTCCAGACTACGTAGCTTTTAACCAGAACTATCTCATCGAATTTGCTGACAGCACTAATGATGCTGGCGACCGCTGGCAAATTTGTGTGGGCGCCCCTAGCACAGCCACTGCTCCAGGTGCCGATCAGAACAAGTTTGAGATTGAAGGACACACAACACTAAAGACGTACGTAGGATCCGGAACAGCCTGGACTTCGATCGCAAATCCTGAAGGAGTATCGTGGAAAGACAGCTTAAATACATCTCCGCACGACCCCGCAACCCACTATATTCTAGAATTTATATTCAACAAATCTGTATTCGGCTGGGGCGCAGTGGAACCGCCAAACAATCTTAGAATTGCAATGTACGACGCAAGCAAACCCGCACAAGGATGGGTATCATGGCCACCAACCTCTACGGACACCAACCCAAACAGCTGGGGACAAATCTCGGGTTATGAATCGAATGCAGCCCCAGAAGGCTTAACAATCGGACTCATGCTGGCGCTTTCAGCTGCTGCAGTGGTAGTAAGCATTCGCTATTTCCGCAAGCCACCAAAACTGTAGAAACCGCGAGAGACACAGACTTCACTTTCCCTCTCTTTTTTCGTATACTCTTTTTGCTTAGTGGCAACGCTGCGATGACAGAAAAGCTCTTAAGGCGAACGGACCAAATAATAATTTACCTAAATTAAAGGAGATTTGTTGGCAATGAAAAGAATTTCCTCGATTGCAATCTGTATACTATTGCTGTGCAGTGCGATCTTGTTAGTAAACGTAGGAACAGTAAAGGCGTTTGCAGCAGGCTACGAATTTAATGAGATTTGGAATAGTGCTGGCACTACTAATGACGGAAAATGGACTACTGCTACAGAATGGTCAATAGGTGAACCCCGCTACATTGGCACCACGCAGAAAGCCATTTGGATAATGCTATGCAACACAGGAAGCTTATATGAGCCTGAGTATCTTGTTGAGTTCGCTGACAACACCCCAGATGCTGGCGATATTATTCAAGTTTGCATGAACAGCGGTGCTGCCGCTAGCTCCCCGGGTGCAACGGAATTCAAATTTGAGATCCAAGGATTAACAACTAAAAAGGCTTATACAGGAAGCGGAGGAGCTTGGGTGGAAAGCGCATCAGCATTAGCCGCAGTTAAGATGGCAGCCACGCGAACTACATCAGCACACGACCCGGCACAACACGTTGTCGCGGAATTCAGTATAGACAAAGCTACCTTAGCAGGATGGGGTGCGCCGCCTTTAGGAGTTAGAATTGCATGCTACGACGCAAGCACCGGTAACTGGGTAGCATGGCCGCCAGCATCGACAGCAAATGACCCATCGACTTGGGGGCTGCTCGCCGGCTATTCGGCGGATCCGTTTCCAGAGGGCTTAACCGTCGGAGTCATGCTGCTATTATCATCTGTCGCAGCAGTAGTCAGCATCCGCCATTTCCGCAAGCCACCAAAACTGTAGAAACCGCGAGAGACACAAACTTCACTCTCCATCTTTTTTCTAAAGCATTTTCTTGCGTAATAGTAAAGTTATGATAAAGATGACAACTGCGCCAGATTGAAATGCGCGGGCTAATTGGCTGGGTGCCAAAGCCAAAAGCGAACGCGCAGCCCTGAATGCTTGCAGCGGAGCAGAATCTAAAGCAAACTTACCGTTTATACCTCAATCGTTAGAAACCGATTTTTTGTCAGCTTTTTCCTAAGTTTCCCCTAAAAATCCATTCGTTTAAAGTTAAGAAAAAGAAAGGAGGTTGTTTAGTTTTTTTAGTTGAGATTCGCTATTTTTGTCCGTTTGCGTAGAAGCACTGCGCCAACTGCAGCGACAGAAGATACTGCCAGCATAACAGCGAGGCCTATGCTTTCAGGAACGTCTGGAGTGGGATTTACATTCATCTCGTATGTGACGGTTCCCCAACTGTCTGGGACGTTCGGGCTACCTGGTGGGGTTGCGGATGCTGGTGGCCATGATTGGAGTCCGTATCCTCCGGATTCTGCATCATTGTAAGCGCAATAGAAATTCCAAGTATAACTCACAAGGGAAGTGCCAAGTGTTGTAGTGTCTGTCTTGTCAAATTGGCATTCAAGTATCCAGTGTGGAACGCCTATTTTCGGTGATACAGTACATGATTGGTTCATTTGGGCGAATGCAGTTGGTGGTGTAGCTATTGGATTCCAACCTGTTCCGGTTCCTTTGAACCATTGAATAGTCTGTGAGGCGCCGTGTCCTGTGACAACTATTTTATAGTCATTAGTTTTGGGAGAGGCTCCTCCGTCAGGGTCAGATCCCATCGCATCAGCAGAATCAAAGCACATTGTCCAAGAGTCTCCTGCGTTGTTTGTAGTGTCACCAGTTTCAATGAGAAGGTATACATAACCAGGACCACTGAACCCTTCGGGGTAAATCCACATGTCTCTGAAAATGCCGTTCGTTCCGAAAGTTTGTGTACCACTGGGAAGCCATTCAGGACCTGGGGCATACATTCCATCAATCGTTGGTTGTGAACCATCAGACTGATAGGCTATGTGTGTGAAGGCTGGGTTGCCAGCTGCGGCGATTCCTACAAGCGATAGCGCAAATAGTGAGAGCACACAAAATACAGCGATACCGATTTTTTTCATTGTTTTCGTTTCTCCTCTAATTAGATCCCTGCCGCACTAGTGGATTCAAAATGCTTAAAAATTTTTCCATTCTTAACCAAAAGCGAACGTGCAGCATTGAATGCTTGCGGCGGAGCAGAATCTAAAGCAAACTTGCCGTTTATACCTCAATTGTTAGAAACCGATTTTTTGTCAGCTTTTTCTTAAGGTTCCCCTAAAAAGCCATTCTTTTAAAGTTAAAAAAAGGGAATTGTTTAGCTTCTAGTTTATAGATTCGCTATTCTTTGTCGTTTGCGTAGAAGCACTGCGCCAACTGCAGCGACAGAAGATACCGCCAGCATGACAACGAGGCCTATGCTTTCAGGAACGTCTGGAGTGGGATTCGCAGCACTTTCGTATGTGATGTATCCCCAACTGTCTGGGACGTCTGGGCTACCTGGTGGGGTTGCGGATGCGGGTGGCCATTGTTGAAGTCCGTATCCTCCAGCATGTGCATCATAGTAGCTGACGAACTGGGCCCAAGTATAACCCATTGGATAACTGCCAAGTGAAGTGTCTGACTTATCAATGTACAGTTCAAGTACATAGTGTGGCGTGCCTATTTTCGGTGTATACGGACTCAATGTTTGTGCTTGGGTTAAGCCTCCAGCTGCTGTAGTTGTAGTCCAACCTGTTCCTGTTCCTTTGTACCATTGAACAGTCGCAGCAGCGCCGTGTCCTGTAACAACTAATTTATAGTCGAAAGTTGTAGGTTTTGGACCCCCGTCAGGCTCGGTTGTAGTGCCCGTTTCGGTTGAGTCGTAGCATATTACCCATTGGTCTCCTGCGTCGTTTGTGCCGTCAGCAGTTTCGATGAGGAGGCAGGCGAGGTTGGGGCTCATGGTCCATTGGTCTCTGAAGATGCCGTTTGTTCCGAAGGTTTGTGTTCCGCTGGCGATCCATTCGTCGCCTTGGCCGTAGGTTCCGTCGATTGTTGGTGGGGCTGAAGCTTGGTATAAGGTGTGTGTAAAGGTGGCGTTGTAAGCTGTGGCATTTCCTACAAGTCCTAGCACGAATAGTGAGAGCACACAAAATATAGCGATACCTATTTTTTTCATTGGTTTTTTTTCTCCCTTTATGTAGCTTCCTTTCCTAATGGGTTCAAAATGTTTAAAAATTTTTCCATTCTTAACCAAAAGCGAACGCTTAGCATTGAATGTTGGCGGCGCTCCACAAAGTAAAACCTTTTAACAACCTGCCTAATTCTATATTCTGCCACGCAATTGGGGTTGCTGGCAAAGTTTCATGCGGAGGTCGCCCAGCATGGCCAAAGGCGTAGGCCTGAGGCGCCTATCCTGCAGAGGTTCGTGGGTTCAAATCCCACCCTCCGCACCAACGAGCGTTCTGCCTTTGATCCTTCAAGAATCACTCTTTTGCTGCTCTTTCTCCACGAACGCACGCCAACAAAAATTTCACCAACCACAGCAATGTTCACTTTTCGAAAGTCTTATTAACTAATCTAATCGTGATAAAATACGTAAATATCAAGAGGAGTTCGTGTCTCAAAATGTCAAAACCCAAAGAATATTCACCAATGACCAAAGACAAACTGATGACCTACACCTTCGTCGCACTTGCTGTGCTGACAGGCTTATCATTTCTCTCATTCGGCTACAACTCCCTCATCGTAGCATTAATCTCAGTCGGCGTCGCCGTAGCCATCGACCTTTTACTTCACAAAGTGTGTGCAGACAGCCCATTAAACCTAATGTCAGCCGCTGTCTTCGGATTAATCGTTGCCCTCTCCTATACTCTTGGGCTGCCAACAATGGGTTGGGATACCACTTATCCCTTGAACGTAACAATGCAAGGCGCTGGATTATACATTTACCCGGCATTAATATCAATGGTTGGCATGGTTCTGTTCAAGAAGCTCCAAAAGAGAAAGCGCGTAAATCCAGCAGCTGCTGCTAAACTATTGGTCCTAGTATTTCTGTTGTCTACTGCTTTGATGCCTAGTGAACACACTGATATGTTTCCAAGTTTAGCATCCCCGTTGTCCCTTAATACTGCTCCTGAAGGTGCCATGGCTCCCCCGTTTGGTCTCGCTTTGCAGCAGTGCTTCGCATATGATTTCGCCGCATTCACCGCCGATGGCAGCCTGAACACTGTCGGATTGAACGATGTTCTCTACACAATGACAGTGCTGAAATATCACAGTTGGATAGGCGGAATCTCAAGCATCGCCGTAATCGCTGTTGGCTTAGCCTTATTCGCACTCTGCCGCAGGTACATAAAATGGAGAATCACAGCCGCTTACCTCGCATCAGTCGCTTTGTTCGCGTTAGCTTTAAGCTTCGTATACGCTGACGGAGACCCCATCTTAAGAGTTGCGTTCCACCTGTTCGTTGGAAGCTCAATTTTCTTAGCGTTCTTCATGGCTACTGACCCAGCAACCACGCCGCTAACGTACACGGGACAACTAATATTCGGTGTAGGCTTAGGTTTGCTAACGGTGCTAATCCAGACGTACATGAACTTTTTAGGAGGTTCAATTCTCGCCTTAGTTATCATGAACCTGACTTCGCCGTTCCTAGACAGAGTTGGCAAACTGCGTCCCATGACTGAAACGAAAGAACCGAAACTGCCCAAAGCTAAACAATTCACAACCGTGAAAACTTATGATTGCATACGTTGCGGAGCATGCATGCGCGTTTGCTGCCACAAACTAAGCCCAATATTGATCAAAGAGGCATTTGACAAGCAGAACGTGGAGAAACTGGTGAAACTCAACGCGGACTATTGCACAGGTTGCGGGCACTGCAGTTACATTTGCCCAGCAAGAATCGACTTGAAGGGAAGCACACTCAGAGCAAAAGCCATGTTGCGAACACAGTAGTAGCGGATTATCTAATTTCCTAACTTTTTCTCTTCTTATAAACACAGCCAAGATTCCTTTAGACTACTACTCTAATCGACACGGCAAAATTCGGACTTCATCCTACGTATTTATCGTTCTTACCGTATGAAGAGACGTGCTTGTTTAGGACTTAGCTGCTGGCTTTTCCGCAAACTCCCACGCGATGTTTCCTTTCCAGATGTCGCCGAGCTTCGTTATCCTAATCTCAGCGGCATCCATTTCAATCAGCCCTTTCTCCTTCAACCTCTGAAGCTGTGGTTCAAAAACGTCTTCAGGCAGTTTCCCGAACTTCTCCATGAACTCCTGTTTGTTCACTGGCAACCGCAAGTAAAGTCTACTCATCACTTTCCTCATCATGTCCTCAGTAGTGGATTCTGCAAGCTTATTGATTGGCAATCTTCCAGCGTTAACAGCCGCCATGTACTCGTTTATGTCCTCAATATTGGAGTACGAAAACCTCTGGAAATACCCCATGAAGCAACCAGCGCCAGTGGTAAGTTGCCCTGACCAAGGCCAACCATTCAGGCATGACTCTCTGAAATGCCACTCTACTCTTGAAAATCGGTCGTGTCCCACTGCCCTGTAACCTGCGTTAGTTAAGAGTTTGTAGGCAGTTAGGTACATCTGCTTTTCATATTCCATGTCGCCAGTTGGCGGAATTAACCCTGCTTTGATTTGTTTTTCAAGCACTGTTCCTGGATATATTTGCAGTGCGTAGCAGTCGATTTCCACGTCTAACTCGATTGCTTTTTTCAGTGTGCTTATCCAGCTTTCCATTGTTTGACCTGGAAGGTTGTACATGAAGTCTACGCACACGCAGACGCCTAGTTTTCGCGCTGTTCTTATGGCTTTTTCCAAGTTTACGGCTGAGTCTGGTAGGCACAGCATTTTTCTGAGTTTTTCGTCGAAAGTCTGTGCTCCCATGTCAATTTGGTAAACACCGTAGTCTGCGAGTTTGGTTATTTTTTCGGTGTCGAAGCTTTTGGATGAGGCTGTGATTTTGATGAAGTATTCTTTGCTTGTGTTGAATCTTTTTTTGCAGAAGTCTATAAGGTCGATTATTTGTTCGGCGGTTAGGATGCTTGGTGTCCCGCCTCCCAGAACTATTTCGTCAAAAGTGCTTGTTTTGACGTATTTTAGTTTGGCGTACATTTCCAGTTCTTTTTTCAGGACTTTGAGGTATGTTTCTATTTGTGCTTTGTTTGTGGGTGTGGTTGGGAAGTAGCAGAAGGTGCATTTTGAGTCGCAGATGGATATCCAAGGTTGCAGTTCCATTAGTTTTTTTGAGGTGTTTTCGGTTGATAGGAACTTCATGAATGCCTTGTATGTTTTGGGGTTTATGTCTGGGTAGTCTCTGTAAGTGTAGGGTGGCCAGTTTGCTCTTGAAAGGTAAACGTCTGATTTGCCTTGTCCAGTAGAAGAGTTTTTCATGCTGCCTTCCTCGGATTTCAGGTTTAAAAGAAGTTCGATAGCATAATAAAGTTTCCGTTGAAACGCCTCAATTTTCAAATCTGGGATAATGACGTGTTTGCACGTTTCAGTTTATACCAATTCTCTGCATATGCAGCACTAGCGCTCTCTGCAGTCTATAGCCCCCTTATATAAACTATAAATAGGCTGAAACGTCGGGTTTGTCAAGAAAAGTAACAGCAACTCTAAAACCATGGTGACTTATTTTGTTAGGATTGTTCCGTTCCAAAATACGAGTTTGCTGTAATTAGCTGTGCCGTATTGCAGGGTGTCTTCGTAGATTACGTCTATCAATGGCTTGTTCTCTTCCACCCATTTGTTCACATCGCTCCATATTTTGCTGGAATTTTCGTCTGAGCTGAATAGTCCCCAAATCCAGTCGTTTGGTCTGCGGAATCCGTAGCCGTAATCTTTTGGAAGAACATACGCTGTCCTATCGCCAACTGCACTGTTTGTTCTTGGGTGTTCTTTGGCGTATTGCCAGAACCGCTTCAAAGCAGCTAGATGCTCCTGCTTCAATATGCCGTGAGTAACATTGGTAACTGGGTCTTTTACGTAATCAAACACAATGATGTATTTGGCTCCGTTTTGGTAGGCAGTGACCATGTCTTGGTAGATTTCTGGTCCAGAAGCAAGTGGTCCAGAAGCAGGGTATGGTGGCGTGTCATACGTGTACGTTATCATTACTCCCCATTCTTTGTTGTGCATGGTGGCTGAGCCTCTGCAAAGCGCCGTGTTCAACGGGCGACTGTCATTCCATGCATATTGGGCTAAAACCACGTCGTAGCCTGATCTGTAATCGAACTCGTAAAGCGCATAGTCGGATGTCATTAGGGGCAAATTGTAAGTTTTAAACTCTGACAAGATTCTGGTCAAGTTTTCAACATACTTGTTAGCTGCATCAGAATAGTTATCGGCTTTTTCTATCACCATAAAATCAGCAACGCTGTCAATTTGATGCCCGCCCGGCTCATCATAAGCGTATAACCCCAAGAAGCTGCCATTCCACCTTTGTTTGGCATAGTTAATCCATCCAGACTGGTTGAACATTATGTTTTTTGAGCCGTTAGTTGTGTGCGTGTAAGTTGCGAAGTGAAGCCCGCTGTCGTTAAGATACTGGCAAACATCGTTAAGCTTGGCGCTATCAGTGGTGATGCCGCTGCTGCCTACTACAAAAAAGTTTGTGTACGCTTTAACCTCATCAACGCGCTCTTTTAAACTCGTTACGTTGTCATATGCCACGTCGACGCCTACAAAAACATCCACCTGCCCAGAATTAGAGACGCTGTTCAGGTAAGAGCAAATCCCTGCGAAAAGCAGCAAGATAAGAAGCGCGACGAGAAAAACGAGTAAAGCATGTTTACGTTTCATTTCAGTTCACAATCCAATAGCTGCTTTCAAATAAAATTCTTTCCGATGGCACACTCAAAAACAGGATAGGCTACGCCCTGCGTTTTCTTCTGTAAAGAACAACCACCAACACGACTATCAACAGTATTATTAAAGAAAAAACAATGAGCAATACCAGCTGCGGAATGCTTACTGTGGATTCCTGTGCAGCACCGAAAGCGTAAACAAAATGGTCATATGAACCCACATAAACCACGCCGCCGACAACGGCAGGCGAAGAAACAACCATATCCCCTGTTGCATAACTCCACTTGTATGTGCCAGTTGCGGCATCTAAAGCGTAAATTTTGTGGTCGTACGAACCCACGTAAACTATGCCGTCAGTCACGGCAGGTGAAGAATCCACTTTTCCGCCTGTTTTGTAGCTCCATTTGTATTCGCCTGTCAAAGCATTCAACGCATAAACGTTGTTGTCCTGCGAGCCCACAAAAACTACGCCATTGACAACTGCAGGCGAAGAATACACTGCACCGCCTGTTGTGTAGTTCCATACTTGTTTGCCGTTAGCCGCGTTTAGAGCGTAAACTTTTCCATCCTGTGAGCCCACGTAAACTATGTCGTCAATCACCGCGGGCGAAGAAACAACCATGTCGC
Source organism: uncultured Candidatus Bathyarchaeia archaeon (assembly GCA_964354015.1). GTDB lineage: Archaea > Thermoproteota > Bathyarchaeia > Bathyarchaeales > Bathycorpusculaceae > JAOZHU01. The sequence goes on along the minus strand of CAYGYB010000004.1, from coordinate 5,199 downwards.
CTGTTGTGTAGTTCCACATCAAAGCGCCGTTGAAGGCGTTTAATGCGTATATTTTGTGATCCAACGACCCTATGTAAACTACGCCGTCAGCTACTGCGGGCGAGGAAACCACTATCTTGCCATCTGTCGTGTAACTCCATACGTATTCGCCTGTCGTAGCGTTTAAGGCATAGACATTGTTATCCTGCGAGCCCACGTAAACCATGTCATTCGCGACAGCGGGAGACGAAACCACATAGTTACCTGTCGTGTAGCTCCACTTGTACGCGCCCGTCGTAGCATTTAACGCATAGATTTTGTGGTCGTACGACCCCACGTACACTATACCATCAGCCACAGCAGGCGAAGACAGCAAAACTTGGCTGCCTGTCGTGTAGCTCCATATGACATTGTTGTGCAATTCCCAATCGAAGCCAACCATGCCCGTTGAAGCGTTTAGTGCGTATATTTTGTGGTCTAATGAGCCCACGTAGACTATGCCGTTGACAACAGCAGGCGAAGAATCCACTTTCCCGCCCGTGGCATAACCCCATACGTGTCTGCCGCTGTAAGCGTCTAAAGCATAAATCTTACCATCCCAACCGCCCACGTAAACAACACCATTGCCCACAGCAGGGCGAGAAATCACAATATCGCCAGTTGCATAATTCCACAGGTAGTTGCCGTTAGCCGCATCCAAAGCATAAAGCCTGCCATCCCAAGAGCCCACGTAAACTATGCCGTTGGAAACAACCGGAGAAGAAGCCACACCCCCGCCTGTTATGTACCTCCATACGAATTCGCCTGTTGTAGCGTTTAAGGCGTATACCTTGTTGTCTAACGAGCCCACGTAGACCACGCCGTTGGAAACGGCTGGACTAGAAAGCACATCTCCCTTTGTTATGTAATTCCATAATTGTTTACCGTTAGCCGCATCTAAAGCGTATACCTTGTCGTCTAAAGAGCCCACGTAAACTACGCCGCCAGCCACCGCTGGAGAAGAAGCCACGTTATCGCCTGTAGTGTAGTTCCACAGTAGCGCGCCTGTTGCAGCGTTTAGTGCGTATATTTTGTGGTCTAATGCGCCTATGTAAACTATGCCGTTAGCCACAGCAGGAGAAGACAACATAATCTGCCCCCCTGTCGTGTAATTCCACAAGTATGCGCCAGTCGCAGCATCAAAAGCATAAACATTTTTGTCCTCGGAACCCACGTAGACTATGCCGTCCGAAACAACAGGGTCTGAATCCACATAATAGCCAGTGGTATAATTCCATATTTGATTGCCGTCAGTAGCGTTCAACGCGTAAAACTTGTTATCCTCTGAGCCTACATAAACTACGCCGTCCGCAACCGCGGGACAAGAAACCACTATTCCGTCTGTTACGTAACTCCATACCAAAGAGCCGTCAGCGGCGTTGAAAGCGTATATTCTGTGGTCGTATGAGCCCACGTAAACTACGCCGCCAGCAACAGTAGGCGAACCCACTTGACCCCCAGTGTTAAATTTCCAGAGGGTTTGATTCGTGTTTGGCGCTGCTGAATTCGAATTACCCGTATGCGCTAAGTCATGACGCCACATAGGCCAAGCGTCTTCAATCGATTGTACATCAGAAAGACCATTGAGGGCAAAAGAAGTCGTGATTAAAAATAGTGCAATCAATACTAAACAGGCAATTGTTCCACTTTTCATTCCATTTTCCCTTTTTGCTGAAGGTTTTGCTGAGTTTAAGAGATCGAATCAGGCTGTGTCTTACTTTTTCCTCATGCTCTCTGGCACGTAAGCACATGCGGGATCCGATTCGTATATGTCGCCCGTATAAGCGTAAGCCCTGTTTCTGCAACCGCCGCAGATTTCCCTGTACTCGCAGACTCCGCATTTCCCTTTAAGAACGCTTCTATCTCTGAAACTACTGAAATAAGGCGACTTCTTCATTTCTTCCCAAACCTGCGTCAAACTCTTCTGCCTTATATTTCCAAGCTTCATCGCCTCTAGAGGCCGCAGGTCAGTGTAGAAACACGGTATCAAGTCACCGTTCTCGGTCACGCTAATGTATCCGCCGTAAGCAAAGTAAGTGCATTTCCCATGAAACTTGTTGTCGTACCACTCCTGAAAGTTCGGAATGTTCCTTTGCTTAACAACGCGCGCAAAATGCGGGCAATGCACATGTATATCAAACTTGCCCTCGTACTTCACGCACAAATCCCAAATGTGATTCAAAGCCCACTCGTATTGTTCAGGAGTCGGCGTCAACTCCATTGTTTCTTTCGCTCTTCCGCTTGGAACCAAATGATTAAACCACACAAAATTCGCGTGGTACTCTTCAGCCAACTCTGCGACATGATCCAAATGCTTATAATTAACAGACGTTATCGCTGCTGCCAACCCATTCAAGATTTTTCCCTTCGATAGCTTCTGAATAGCCGCTAACGCCTTTTTGTATGAGCCTTTGCCTCTTAAGGAATCGTTTATTTCTTCAGGGCCATCAATGCTAACAGAAGTCCAAACTTGATTCTTAACCAAATTATCGTAGATTTCGCCATCAACAAAACACCCGTTAGTCAACAGGCACACGTTGAGACCGAGGCTTTTGGCGTAGTTGACTATTTCAAATATGTCTTTCCGTAGCAGAGGTTCGCCGCCTTTTAAGCCGAACCAGCGGACACCGAAATTGTACACTTCATCAACTAAATGCAACGCTTCTTTCGTGCTTAATTCTCTAGGCGCTGCTGCGCCTGTTGCGTCAACATTGCAGTATCGGCAGCGGGCATTGCAGGCTCCTGTGGCTCTCCAAGAAGTCATCAATAATGGCCCTTTGTTTGCCAAACTAGAATTCACCTTTAATTTTTATTTAGTAATTTATCATTTAACATAGGTTAAATGCGTCCTAAAAAAGATTATGCGGCGTCTCCCTATTTTCCGTTCTCTAGCAAACAACGATGCTCAGCAAAACTTATAGCAGAATACCGCCTACCATTAATTATGGAGAAAACACGGTTTATGCAACTCAGGACACATCTTACTCGTGAATTCTCTGAGGCTAAAAAAGTGAAAAACTCGAGGCAGCTCTGGTCTGTGGCTGTTTTGGCTCTGCTGCTAATCTTACCAGCGTTTATTGCAATTTCAAATCTTCGCGAAAGCACCGCGAACGCCTCAACCACACTAGACAGCACTGCTGGAAACGCCAACGACAACATATTACTCCAATACGAATGGCCACAGTTCATGGGTGACTCATCTTTTTCACGTTTTTCAGCTGGTCCCGCTCCTGCCACATCAGCCATACTCTGGAAAGCAAACATAACAGGCATACAAAGCTATATTTCAGCGTTCAACGGCATGGTTTTCGTCGCAACCACCACTTCAGTTTACGCGCTTAACAGAGAAACTGGCGACGTCATCTGGAACACAACTGTTCCCATGCGTGGAACTTGGCCAATAGCATACAAAATCGACGATGCACGCATGGTTGTCGAAGGCAGTTGCTTCGATACGCAGACAGGGCGCATCTTGTGGACCAGTAGTGACTTCTCCGCTGACACGGGGATTTTCACCGCGAACGTTTACAGCCCAGAAGAAAAAATGTTTTACACCAAGGTTGACTCGTACGTTAAAGCTTGGAGCTTCTCTGACCCGTCAAAGCCGCCGACCCTGAAATGGACAACTTATATTTCAGGCGGCACCCGAGTCGGTTCAGGAATTACATACGGCGACGGAAAGGTGTTTCCAGGCTCCATGCAGTCTCATCAAATGGCTCTCGACGCCAAATCAGGCGCAGTTGTTTGGGATACCTTAACAAAGGGACCGATGATTTTCACTGGCTCTTACTATCAGGGCAGATTTCTCAGGGGCGGCACAGACGATAACACAATGTACTGTTTCAATGCTACAACTGGCGAAATCATGTGGGCGTTCACCCCCGGCACTGACGGGTACTTCACAACAAGCTGCGCAGTCGCGTACGGAATGGTTTATGAACTTAACAAGGACGGTTACTTCTACGCGCTTGATGTGGACACTGGAGACTTGGTGTGGAAGTACAAGGGGCCAGGTTCCCTTCTGTGGCCTGGAAGCCCCACGGTCGCCGACGGCAAAATTTACGCCACAACGGGGCAAGCCGCGCAATACGGCGGTACAGAAAGCATATCCGAGTTTGCGTGCTTGAACGCTTATACTGGGCAACTTCTTTGGAAACTTCCGATTGAAGCTTTCGCTCCAAGAGAATCCGTCGCCGTAGCATATGGCCGCTTGTACCTGATTCCTGGAAACGTGACCACGGCGGTTGACTCGGTATCAGGAAGCGAATACACAACAATAAACCAAGTGTGGGCTATAGGTGCGAGTTCGCCGTTGGTGGATTCCAGTCCGTGGTCGATGTTCCGAAAAGATGCAGCGCACTCCTCAGTCGCTTATGGTGGTCCTTCAAATTTGACTTTGGCTTGGAATTTCACAACTGGCGGCGCGGTTATCTCTTCGCCGAGCGTGGCAGATGGCATAGTCTATGTTGGTTCGCAGGATAAATACGTCTACGCTCTTGGCGCGTGGAGCGGGAATCTTGTATGGAAGTTTAAAACTCTTGGCACGATTGAGTCTTCGCCAGCCGTAGCAAACGGCAGAGTCTTCACTGGAGGAGATGATGGCTACGTTTACTGTCTCGATGCTTACAAGGGTACCCTTCTTTGGAAGACGTTTGTCAATGGGAACTTGGAGATTACGTATAGTTCAGCGGTCATTCTTCGTTCTTCCCCAACTGTGGTCGGAAACAAAGTCTACGTTGGATCATTGGACGGTTACTTGTACGCCCTTGACGCTAACTATGGCAATGTTGTCTGGAAGTTCAAAACTGAAGGACCCGTCATGTCTTCTCCAGCCGTAGCCGAAGGCGCGGTTTACTTTTCTTCGCAGGAGCCAACGTCAGCTGCCATCTACAAAGTGGACGCTAACAGCGGCGGGTTAATTTGGAAAAAACCTGTTCCGTATGAGTGGCAATTCACAGGCGGCTCAGACATGCTGGGTTCTCCGTCCGTTGCAGACGGCATGGTTTTTGCATCCTCGAACATGCGGACGTTTTATGGGATAGACGCGGCGTCTGGCGACATCAGGTGGAATTTCACTGATCCATCTGCTACTGAGTTTCTAGTTTCAGCTCCGATTTATGTTGACGGCGAACTCTGGATAATAGACAAGTATAGCATAACCGCTGTCAACGCTTCAACTGG
>CAYGYB010000003.1:2447-21500 GCA_964354015.1 uncultured Candidatus Bathyarchaeia archaeon | reverse complement strand
CAACCAGCCTAATCAGGCTTTGAGTGAGTTCCTCCACGGTTTCGTTGAATGCTTCACTGGGGCTGTGTCCATGCTCGCGTAGACAGTTGTACTGGGCTTCCATTATTCCAGCTAAAGCGCCCATTAAAACGCCGCGTTCGCCTGTCAAGTCGCTGAAAACTTCCTTTTCAAACGTTGTTGGGAAAAGGTAGCCTGAACCGATGGCTATGCCCATGGCTTTCACTCTGTCCATGGCTTTGCCCGTGTAATCTTGGTGAACGGCGAAGCTGCTGTTTATTCCGCTTCCCGCCACGAAATTTCTTCTCACAGAGGTTCCAGAGCCTTTCGGCGCAACCATAATCACGTCAATGTTTTTCGGAGGAACCACTCCTGTTTGCTCTCTGTAAACTATCGAGAAACCGTGAGAGAAGTACAGCGCGTCACCTTCTTTCAACGTCTTCTTAACAGTTGGCCATGTTTCTCTTTGTCCTGAATCAGTAAGCAGAAACTGCTTGATGGTGCCTCGCCGCGCAGCTTCTTCCATCGGAAACAGTGTCTTGCCTGGAACCCATCCGTCTTGAACAGCTAAGTCATAGTAAGCCTTGTGAAAACCGCTGTTTTCTTGCCCTATAATTACTTTGACGCCATTATCGCGCATGTTAAGTGATTGAGCGCGACCTTGAATGCCGTACCCAAGCGTCGCGACAACTTCACTTTTCAGAATCTTTTGAGCTTGTTCCAAGGTGAACTCTTGTCGTGTTGTAACATCCTCTTTTACGCCACCGAAATCTAATTTGACCATGTTAATTCCTCAAACTAGACTACTTCTACCAAAAGGAAGTAATTAAGAATTACCTCGCAAAAACACGCTGCTGTGCCAAGTTCTCAATTTCACTCATTATTTTATTCGGCAGCAGAAGCTGGAAAGGCATCTGGGATAGCGCGTGGTTTCATTTCTTTCGGCGCATAACAAAAAACGCTATTACTGCCACGATTATAACAGCAACTCCGATTACGACAGCGTATAAGACGGTTGAATCCAATCCAAGCGTTTGCGCCTGCCACATATTCGTCTTATCCGCTGTCGTGTACATAGTGAAATTAGTGTATGAAGAGTCTCCTTCAACAAGGATGCCTGTGGCTTTATCCCAGTAATACGTGGTCTGATATGTGGTCTGCTGCGCAGTTTCGCTTACAGTTCCGCTCACAATTGTGCGCTTGGCGCCAGCGTAAGTTCTCTCTTCAACTCCACTGATAGTTATGTTGCCGTGCCCTTTATCGAAGAACGTGTCCCCGCTGTTCAGGTTTGCAGGGATTATGAAGTCATCTCCAAGCTGACCTGCCTCAAGGTTCAACTGCACTGTTTCATTCAGCCACGACCCATCGGACTGTTTCGCTGCGACTGCAAGAGTGATGTTTTTTCCTTGGACACTAACAATGTCCATTCTAGCCCACGTAACAGCATGTCCCTCAGGTGGAGTTCCAGTGAACGTTACTTGATATTCTATCCAGTCGCCTGCTTTTACACCGACAGAAATCTCGGCTGAAACAACAATTGGCGCCGAAACTACAAGAACAATTAACAGCACAATTGTCAGCGCAAGTTTTCTATCCATAAAGAAGACCAGTAACGGATTCGCTGTTTCAGCTTATTAAATTTGCCATGGAACTGTGGATGTGAATTGAACCCTCACCACAGTGGTGATATCGCCCGCAAACATCCTCGTTTTTTCTTTTAGTTGCTGTTGGCAAGCGTAATAATCACCAAGTCACATCTGGTAACTTGTGAATAAGTCATTCCTAAGAGCAGTTTAGCTCGAATGAGGACCGTAGTTGGAGGTAACTTCTTCGAAACTGCCATCTTCAAACGCGTAAATCTTGACATCCGCCCCAATTCCCCTGCCCCAGTCCCAGCTTTGGTATCTTGACGGATTGTTCCACACTTTGTCGGAAGGATCCACATGAACCCAGCTTCCGTTGAAGTAGTCTTCAGCCCAGACATGTATGAAGTTCCAGTTTGCCGTATCAGTTGCTACTACAAGCCTACTCGGGTAGCCATTCGCTAAGCATGCGGAGACGTAAACAATGCTCCATTGTACGCAAATTCCTTTGCCGCTGTTTAGAATTTGGGTTGGGTCTTCAAACCAGCCTGTGGTATCTTGTGTAAAGGTCAGTTTGGTCTGCTCCCAACTGAAGAAATCAGTTTGATTATAGCTTGGATCAAGTTGTGATGCTATTTTAGCTTTGGTTTGGGTTGAGTTCAAGTTTTGCATTATGCCCATGTAGTGGGCTGTGAAATCCTTGAAAGCCGCTGGTTCGTTTGACGCGTTGTTCTCAGGTTCATTCTTAGGATACCAAAAATATGCCACTGTAAGCAGCGTTGCAGCAATAAACAGAACAAAAACGATAACTATCCATGTTCGAGTTTGCCTATGCCGCCTTGTTGCACGCACTTTCCTAACAGGACTCATAGCGTCTTATTACGTATTCTTCCATCGTAAAAAGTTATCCTTTCCCTAATTTTGCTCTGCTAATACCAACGCCTGCCAGTTTACATCACTTACACGGTAACAGCAGAGATTAAGAGATGCAGACCTTAGCGAAAAAGAAGGAATCCAAAAAGAGAACGCAAGTAGCCAGCAGCAGTTTTCGTCTTCAGAATCTTAGGATTCGGCAATGGAGCTGGGGATGGAAGTTGAACTCCCTCACCGGTGGAGCTGCCACTCACAATTCCCCCTTTCTTTGATCAAAGATTCCAAAAAAACTTCAAGTACTCAAAAAATCTATGATTCTTTTTTCATCTCACGACTTAACCAAATGAGTCCTATGACACCTGCAGGAATTCCGAAGATAATTAGACCCCAGATTAGTATCGAAATCAAAGAATCTACGACATAGTTTAAAGTCCAAGTTGCAATAACAACATTCCAGTTTCCGTCAATGTAAACTTTGATGGCGAACGCAATCATTAGCAATGCCGATAGTCCGCCTCCTCCACTTGTTGTGCGTGAGCGTTTGCCAAAGAGATGATATTGTTTCTTTTCCTCATCAGGTAGTCTTTTCCACCATTGCCAACCTGCTACTGCTCCTATAATTGCTGGAACGCCTATGAAGAGCAGTTCCCAGAAAATCAAATGCAAAATAAACATCACTATATTTTCCATTGTCCATAGACCTAAAGTTGATGGCACCAGACCTATTGATTGAGCTTCTCTAACAAACCATAAATAGACATAAATTGCACCTACAAATGCCAAAATAACTGCTACTACAAATATAGCAACTACTTTCCAATGTTTTCTTAAGAATTTCTTCCAGTTCTTGGAATTATTTTCTGGCGCAGTTTCCCCCATCATGAAATTCCTCTCCTTTTAAACGCTATATTAGTGATTTACTTGTGTTCGTTTTACGTACTTAAATTTTTGTATTGCTCATAACCGTGGAGCTGGGGATGGGAGTTGCATCCTCTGCAATTGGAGAAATCTCCCTTATCCCTCTTTTTTTCTCAGATTCTATATTCTAAACTAATGCCTAAGGCAGTTTTCGAATTTTCGAAGGAGTCCCTAGATGCGTGGTTAGATGTGCTCATTACCGAAATGTTTTTCACTCCAAAAAGTTACAAGAGAGCTATGACCTACTGGGCTAAAACTTCTGAAGAGACTATTAGAGAGTTTACATCTTCAGAGAACGGTCTTGATGACCGGGAAATTGAGCAGAGACTGGCCAAGTACGGTCTAAATGATATTCCCGTGAGGAAAAAGAAGACTGTTTTAAGTCTGCTTATCTCCCAATTGAAAGATGTTCTGATTATTGCGCTGACTGCGGCAGCGGTTATCTCGCTTTTCACTGGAGGAATAGATGAGGCCGTGGCCATTCTCGTAATAGTCGCCATAAACATCTCTCTAGGGTTATTTCAGGAGTACAAGTCTGAAAAGTCCTTGCAGGCGCTGATCAAATACATAAAATACAGAACCAAAGTGCTCAGGGGCAGCCAACTGAAAGAAATCGACGCGAGGTACATCGTGCCTGGCGACGTGGTTCTTCTCGAAACTGGCGACAGAGTGCCCGCTGACCTCCGCCTTATTCAGACAGATGAACTCGAAATCGACGAATCAATAGTCACAGGAGAGTCTTATCCGGCCCACAAGAGTACTTCTGCGATTGCAGCTAGAGATTTGGCACCGCAAAAGATGGAAAATATCGCTTTCATGGGAACTCTCGTCGTGAACGGAAAGGGAAAAGGACTTGTAGTGTCCACAGCCATGGGAAGCACATTCGGGAAAGTCGTAGGCTTCCTGAAAACAGAGGAGCCGGAGACAAACTACCAGAAGAACATAAGAAAATTCGGAAGCTTCCTTATAAAAGGAATAACAATAGGCATCGTCTTCATATTCATAGTTAACGCGCTAACAGGATTCTTGTCCAACTCCCTCACAGCGGAAAGAATACTCGAATCCGCTCTGTTCTCTTTAGCACTCGCAGTTGGCATAATACCGGAATCACTGCCCATAATAATTACAATCGGGCTGTCAAGGGGAGCCAGAATGATGAGCAAAAAAGGAGTCATAGTCAAGAAACTAAGCTCCATCGAAGACTTGGGCAACATGGATATCTTCTGCTCAGACAAGACAGGAACTCTCACTGAAAACAAGATCACGCTGATTGACTACATTGACTTGCAAGGGAACAGAAATGAAGACTTGCTTCTGCTCGCTTCTTCTTGTACCTCAACAATTCAGACGGCAGAATCGGTGACTGGTAACCCCTTAGACGTTGCTCTTATGGAGTACACAAAGGAAAACGGATTAAAGGGCATAGCAGGCGAATTTGTTGAACTAATCCCGTTTGACTATGTCCGACGAAGAATGAGTGTGGTAGTAGGGAAAGATAACAAGTACCTTCTCATTTGCAAAGGAGCACCAGAAAGTGTCATTAGGGCATCGTCGAAGATGAAACTAAATGGAAATATCGTGAAGCTTGACCCTGCAATGGTTGTAGAATCCTCGGAGAAGCTCTTTCGGAAGGGCTACAGAGTCATCAGTGTCGCAGTTAAAGATGTTGAAAAGAAATCGGACTATAACAAAGATGAAGAAAACAACCTAACTCTTCTTGGTTTTCTATGCTTCAAGGATCCTTTGAAGCCCACAGCCAAAGAATCCATCGAACAGTTCAGAAAGCTCGGCGTTGAAGTGAAGATACTGACAGGCGACAACCCAACTGTCGCAAAAACCATTGTTGAAGAAGTTGGTATCGAAGCAGGAGAAATAATATTAGGCGAAAACGTTGACGCAATGGACGATACCCAACTTGAGAAAGCTGCTGAAAAGGCCACAGTCTTCGCAAGGCTGACTCCTGAACACAAAGCAAGAATAGTGTCTCTGTTTAGCAAGCATGGTCACGTAACAGGTTATCTGGGTGACGGCGTCAACGATGCTCCTGCACTCAGATACGCCGACATAGGAATTTCCGTGGACAGCGGCGTCGACATAGCCAAGGAAGCAGCCGACATAATACTTACTCAACCAAGCCTCGACATAATATCTGCAGGAATCGTTGAAGGCAGAACCACATTCAGTAACACAACAAAGTACATTTTGAACACGATATCCGCGAACGTGGGAAACATGGCCACGCTGGCAATAATCTCGGTGATGTTGAATTTTCTGCCTATGCTTCCCATACAGGTGCTTCTTACCAACTTGATTAGCGATGGTCCTCTGCTTTCTATCTCCACGGACAGTGTGGATGAAGGTGAGTTAACGAAGCCAAAGAATTGGAACATAAAGCAGATAGGTCGTTTTGCCAGGTTCTTCGGCGGAATAAGCTCCGTGTTTGACTTCGTAACGATTATTCTCACGTTGATTCTGGTCGGCTCCAATATTGCTCTATTTAGAACCTGCTGGTTTATCGAGTCAACGCTCTCTGAGATTATAGTCACTTTCGCCATAAGAACAAAAATGAGGTTTTACAAAAGTATGCCCAGCAAGATGCTCTTGTTATCGTCGGTAATATTTGGACTTCTCACCGTTTTACTACCTTATTCGCCGTTGAACGCTATTTTCGATTTCTACCCTCCAACTCCGCTTCTACTCTCAATCATCTTTGGAATACTATCGCTTTACTTCGCGGTAGTGGAGGCAGTGAAACACTTCTTCCGCGAAAAAGGCTCTTAAAAGGGGAATATGTTACTGGAGAATACAGTGATGGCGGAAAGATCTTCAAGAAACCAAAATAGTCAGTGGATGGGGAAATGGAGCTGGGGATGGGAGTTGAACCCATATAGAGCAGCTCTGCAGGCTACCGCCTGAACGGTTCGGCCACCCCAGCACAAAGATTCTAGGTTGAGACTGGAATAAAAATATTATTGGCTCACATAGTCCACGGTTCTATTGTTTCTCGGTTTCAGCGACGGCTTCTTTTTTCTGTACAACGCTTGCCCGCATCATTTGTCTAAGGCTGTAAATGAAAGCTACAAACCAAAATACAGCAGCAGTTAATCCTAACATGAAACTTATCATGTTGTCCATGAGGAAGTAGGCAATTTGGAAACCGCAAATCGCTAAGAAAGTTAGGAAGCAACCGCCTGCGCTGAACCCTCTTAGGACATTTCTATTTTTAATCACGGCTCGCAACAACAAGATTAAACCGAGGAAATTGATGATGCTGGCAAAATTCAACGCTAAATCTATGCTGTTCATTTTTTGTTCTCCTTTCGCCCTGAACGCCATGTCTTTGGGAATTACTGGTTTACATTGAGCTTTTTGAGGATTTCCCTGTACGCGTCTAATGCTGCTTTCTCATTTGTAACGTTTTTTATGAGCATGCGCCCACCGTTGAAAAGGCTAACTTCCAAGCCCTTATACTCGAATATTACTGCCAAATGCGATTTCACACGCACAGCGAAGTGCTGCCTTATTGCGCCATAAACCTTGGTAAGATTCAGCTTTAGCGGTTTTTCAGGGTTCACGTTCGCCGTGTTTTGTCCACAGAGCCAAACAAGCTTTTCGCTCAGCTTAGGCGGTGTTGAAGTGCCTTGGCAGGCTGGGCAGTCTTCGCGTTTTGAAATATCTATGGTTGTGAACGTCATGTCGTTGAAATCGCAGACCATAAGCTTGCCCTTTAGAGGCGTGCCTATGCCCGTTAGAACCTTTATGGTTTCCATGGCTTGCATTGCGCCGATTATTCCTGGCGTGGCGCCAAGCACTCCGCGGGTGCTGCACTTCAGCAGGTCATTGTCTGACAGGTTGGGTAGAATACACTCTAAACAGGGTGTGTTGGGCGGAGCGAACACTGAGAGGTTTCCTTCTATGCCGATGGCTGCGCCGAAAACGTAGGGCACGCCAAGCTTGACGCATGCGCGGTTAACCAGATAGCGGGTTATCATGTTGTCTAAGCCGTCTACGACGCAGTCTACGCCTGAGAGCAGTTTCTCAACGTTGCCCGCGTGCAAATTCTCCGAGATTGGCTCAGCCTTCAAAAGTGGGTTAAGTTTCATGAGTTGTTCAGCGGCGATTTCCGCCTTTGGATAGTGCAGGTCACTTGTGGTGTATAGGATTTGTCTGTGGAGGTTTGGGGGTTCCACTGTGTCTTGGTCTATTAACCGTAGGTGTCCAACTCCAGCGAGCGCTAAATAGAGTGAGGAGACGGTGCCTAATCCGCCTAGGCCGACAATGGCTACTTTTGATTTTGCCAGTTTCCGTTGGCCTTTCAAGCCTAGTTCTTTCATGGCGATTTGGCGGCTGTAGAATTCGGAAGCAAATGCTTTTTTGTCCGCTATATTCATTTTTTAATTGTGCCTCGTATTGAGTGTTATTAATCAGTAAGTTTTTATTATGGATTTCTCAGAGGCTGCGGCGTTGAAAGGGACAAAAAAGGAAACAGGGTGCTGTTTTAAAATGTGCTTTCGAGTTTTGTTTTGACTTCTTTGATTTTCTTTTCCAGTTCCGTTACTTTCTTCTTGTTGCCTAAGGCTTTTTGGCAGTCTTTTGCGTAGTCTAAGGCGCTGACGGCGAATCGGTCGAAGCCTTTCTCAAATGAAAGGTCCGCAGACTTCATGAAGTGTTCAAGAGCTTTTTCGTATTCTTTTAAAGCAAAACCGCATTCGCCAGCCTTGTAATACATTGTCGTGGCGTCGAAATAGTTCTGCGCTTTACGGTAAAGCTCAGCGGTACGTAAGAAAAGCTCTCTTGCTTCTGCGTATTTTCCAGTGTCCATGATATTGTTCGCGTCTTTGTGCATTTTAACTGGGTCTTCTCTAACTTTTTCGGTCATGTTGTTGCCAACTCGCTATTATCTTGCGGTACACTCACATTTAGATTTTCCCTTTTCGAGGCGCGGAAACTAGTGCGTGGAAAAATCTATAGCCCCCTTATTTAAACTATAAATAGGCAGCGTTAGCTGCTCGGTGCGGACTATAGCCCCCTTTTAAATAGTTTCTTTATATAGTTCTGGAAGAAGCGTTGTGGGTAGACCCTCTATAGGTTTCTGCATAGAACCACTATTAGGCTCCAAATATGACTGTGTGCTGCATGGCAATGGCGTAATAGCGCTCTGAAGTGTCCACTCTTACCTTTCATTTACACTATTTCTCTTGCAAAGAAGAAATATAGAGATAAAAGTAACCTCAGCGAAAATATAACGGCTAATAATGCAGTGATTTACTTGAACACGGAAAAAACCATCCTCAGAACACCGCTCAAACTGGCAATGGCATCACTCTTCGCTGCCCTCGTATGCGTAGCCACTTTAACCCTCGTCATAAGCATTCCCGCCACAACAGGCTACTTCAACCTAGGCGAAACAGTCATCTACACAGCAGCACTGCTCTTTGGGGCATTAGCCGGCGGAATAGCAGGAGGCGGGGGCGCCGCAATGGCTGACATGATAGTCGCTCCACAATTCGCCATAGGAACCTTGGTAATAAAGGGTTTCGAAGGAGCCATTGTGGGCTTCCTGAACAAAAAGCTCCAGCAGCGAACCCGAAGCTTCACTTTAAGCGCCACAATCGCAGTCATCATCGGCGGACTGGAAATGGTTGCAGGCTACTTCATTTATGAACAGCTTGCGCTTGGCTACCCATTCGCCGTGGCGCTCGTGGAAGTCCCATTCAACATCGTACAAATGCTCGTCGGCTTAGCCGTCGCACTGCCTATCATGCACGCTGTTCTGCGCATTTTCCCACAACTTAAAAGCTAGATTTGCACCATTCTAAACCGTGGTTCAAGATGAAGTTGCCGCCGGGAAAAATTCCCATAGACATCCTCAAAGAAGTTGTCTTCAAAAACCTAGGCGCTGAACGCCGAGAAGTCACCGTAGGCCCAACCGCTGGAGTAGACGGCGCAGTCCTAGACTTAGACGACAAATCACTAATCGTTTCTATGGACCCGATTACGGGCGCGGTGGAGCGAATCGGCTGGCTCGCCGTCAACGTGAACGCCAACGACGTAGCCACCTTCGGCGTTGAACCAGCCTTCCTCTTCTCATGCATACTGCTTCCCGAAAACGCCGACAGCAAAATCGTTGAGACAATATGCTCTCAGATGAACGTTGCTGCTAAAGACTTGGGCATAGCCATAGTAGGCGGACACTGCGAATCCACGCCCAGCTTAGCGAACCCGATAGTTGTGGGCTGCATAATGGGCTTAACAGAAAAAGGCTGCTACGTAACCGCAAGCGCAGCAAAACCCGGAGACAAGCTCATCTTGACCAAAAGCGCGGGCATAGAAGGCACCGCAATTCTGGCGTCCGACAGAGAAGCGGAACTGACGAAAGCGCTGAGCGCCAGCACTATGCGAAACGCGAAAAACTTCTACCGTCAAATAAGCGTTGTCAAAGACGCCTTAACTGCTTACAAAACAGGCGGAGTTCACGCCATGCACGACCCAACCGAGGGCGGCGTGGCTGGCGGGATTCACGAAATGGCAGACGCTTCACGCTTAGGCGTAAAAATCTTCGAAAAAGCCATTCCAGTCCAGCCTGAAACCGCAAAAATCTGCAGCCACTTTGAAATCGACCCCTTGCAGTTGATAAGTTCAGGCGCATTGCTAATTTCCGCAGAAGCAAAAAGCGCAGATAAAATAATCAAGAAGTTGAAACAGCAGCAAATTGCGGCTTCAGTCATCGGCGAGTTTCTAGAAGGCACCGACCAGCGGTTGCTTATGCGAGAAAACGGCACCGTGCAAGCTTTTCCGCGTCCTTCATCTGACCATCTGTGGACTGCCCTCATAAAGTAAGGGCGGCATTTGGAGAAGTTAGGGCTGGAACCGTTTCATATTACTTGACAACAACTGGTATATGGAATATGCTGTGTAAAAGCCATAAGGCAACATCAGCTTAACAATGAGTTTAAAGTTGCCAAACCTGAACGCGTCAACCACCAAGTTTAGGCTGCCCTTGAGCGTCCAAACACTCTGTGGCCTATAGTGAATGCAGTAAGGGTCATAGCACGCGATTACTTTGTAGCCTTTTTTGGCAATCCATTCTTTGATGTAGGCATCCTCGAAAACGTGGAGATTGCCGGGAACCTGCATGTCTTTCACTGAGTCAAGGCGAATCAACGTGTCATGTGTCCCTCCTCGTGCGTCAAATATCTTTCGTGTTATCCACAAGAACAATTTGAGCAGGTTTGGATTGCGAATGGTCGACCAAACTTCAATCCCCCAAACGGCGCCCACATCATCCTGCAAATAATGGCTTGCCTTCTTAAACCAGTTTTTGCATAAGACCACGTCGCTGTCAACAAACATAAACCATGGCGTAGCCACTCTGCGTAATCCTTTGTTTCTTGCAGTGGCCCGTGTGCCTTTGTCTTGGATTATTATGATGTTCCGATGTTTCTTCTCGAATTCGCTTAGTATCTCCAAGGTTTTATCTGTTGAATAGTTATCAACAATAATCAGATTGTTTACGGGAACATTGGCGTAAACAGATTCAAGGCATTCTCGTAAGCGTCTGTCGCTGTCTTTTGTGAGAATAACGATGTCGATTTTTGAAGTTTCCAACTGGCGCCGTCGTCTCCTCTCTGTTATTCTCTCACATGAGGAATGTGCCGTTGCGTTTTCATATCGATAGTTCTTTTTCCATTGAATCCTATTTCCTGCAGAAGCCAGCCGAAACCAAAAAACCATGCGAAAAGTAGTCGTTCTCTCACCAGTTTCATGTTCCTAAGTTCAAGAAACGCTGGACGTATGCTTTCTTTGGAAAACAAACTGTCCATTGTTTTGTAATGCCTGCACCACGAGTCATGGCTTACGACAACCTTGTAGTTTTGCGCTGTTATCCAGTCTTTTATGTAGGCATCTTCTAATGTGTGAAGTTGGCTTGGGATTTTGATGTCTTTGACGCAGTCATGCCGTATGAGTATGTCATGGCAACCGCCTCTGATGTTGAATACTCTTGTCTCCATCCACTTGAACATAAACACGTAAAATTTGTTTGCCATGTCTCCGGGTATGTCTACGCCCCAGACTGCACCGACATCGTTTGCGGCGTACCGTTTAGCTTTTTCAAACCAGTTTTTGCATAAGACCACGTCGCTGTCAACAAACATAAACCACTTAGTCGTCACTTCTCGTATGCCTCTCGCTCTCGCTTCTCCTCTTGAGCCATTCTGAGTTATGATTTTAACGTTCCCGTATTTTTTGGTGAATTTGCCGAGCACTTCTAATGTTTTGTCGGTTGAATGTCCATCGATAACTATTAAACGGTTGACAGGCACGTTTTCATAAACAGATTTAAGGCATTCGCTGAGCCAACGTTCGCTGTTCTTAGTAAGAATGACCACGTCCACTTTTGCCCTCATAGTAGCTCCTCTATTTTCTAATTAGGATTCTGAAATCCACGCCGAAATAAGGTATTTTGAATGACTTGAAAAACAAGAGTTTACCTGCAACGCGCAAGCTTGCATCAAAAAACGGTTCAATTTTCAGAAAGTTTGTATCCAATTTTTCATTTATTGCTTGCTCCCATTCCCTTTGAGATTTAACATTAATGTGCGTTTCGTCAACATCACGCGTTAATTGCTTCACAGGTTTCTCCACCAATCGGTTAGGGGATGTGCAGATAATTGCATCTTTGCACACAGCAGACATAGTTTTTAGAGCGCGCATAGGATAGTCAATATGCTCTAAAACGCCGAAGCAGGTTAATAAATCGAATGTTCCGTCTCTGAACGGAACTCCTTGCTGCACATCGCAAACAACAAAATCTGGTGCACCGAGACGTCCTTTAGCTTTTTTAATGCCAAACTTGGATATGTCGATTCCGTACGCGTCGTAACCGAACGAGGTTAAGAGTTCTACTTCGTACCCATAGCCGCAGCCTACTGCCAGCGCAGTTTTTCCTTTCCCATTGAAAAAATCCATGCCAGAACATTTGGAAGCCCAGTTGAGAACCTCCAAAAAATGCCGTTTAACCACGCACTCTCTAGATGAGTATTTACGGTTTTCAAAATACTCCTTCTCGAAGTTCAAAAATCGTCGACCTTCACCTGAGACGCGTTATGTCAAGTTTTTGCTGGTTTCATAATAATAAGGTTTCTGCTATTCTGGGTTTTTCAAATAATATTAAATATCGGCGTATGCCTTACTTACTGTCCAAAAAAATCAATATAGGCTCATTGCCAAGCAGGAATGTTCGTGAAGGACTCACATGTCCAAAGGAGAGCTATTCTCACCAGAACTATCCCGTTTATTATAGTGGGATTGGTAGCCTTTATTCTGTATATACTATTTTTTGTTGATGTTAATACGATGATGAACGTGCTTGGGCAGACTAACTATCTGGTTTTTTTGATTGCAACCACCGCAACCATCTTGGAAATGATGTTCTTTGCGGTGACATGGCAGTTCTTTCTAAAACCTCTCTCCGCCAACGTGCCTTTCAAAAACATCTTCATTTACACATGGTTCAGCAATTTTATAGACTTAATCATACCTGCTGAATCCATAAGCGGTGAAATATCGCGCGTAATCTGCGTCATGCGGCACAACGTGGACAGCGGAAAAGCCGCCGCGTCGGTAGTTACCCATAGAATACTAGGCATGTGCATTGTCGCTGGAACACTTGCAATAGGTGCTTTTTTGATGATTGCACTGCAAATTCCTCTTCCAACCGCAATGCAAAACCTAATCTACTTAATAATCTCTGTAACAGTTTTTTTCCTTTTTCTAGCACTGCTCATATTCGCTAGGGAGAAGTGGGCGCATAGAATAGCAGAAAAAGTCGTTGGTTGCGCAGGTTGGATCAGTCGTGGGCGGTTGAAAACTCAAGAATTGAAAGAGAAAGCCCGTAGAGTCGTAAGCGTTTTTTATGAGTCTCTGCGAGTGTTTCGTGCAAATCCCCGCAGCTTTGTTCTACCCCTGACTTTTGCAATTGCCACTTGGTTTTTTGCAATCCTTGGTTATTACTTGGCTTTTACAGCTGTGGGCTATACCATGGACTGGCTTGTAGTAATCGTCGGGTACTCCCTAGTAATCGGCATAAAAGCCATTCCCGTAGGCGTACCAGCAGAACTCGGTGTAACTGGAATTGCCTTGACCTTTGTCTTTGGAGCTTTTGGCGTACCCTCAGCCATAAGCGCCGCAGCGGTCGTCTTAATACTAATCATGACAGTCTTGTTCAGATTAATCATAGGTTTCATAACCTTCCAACTCGTCGGATTTCAGGCCATGGCTGAGGTTGAAAAAATGTTCTCCAACAAAAAATAAATTCAATGCTGTATGGTTTTTATAGGTCTAACCCAAATACTTCACTACCAACGAAACGGTTGAGTGACGTATTATTTGACACCAGCCCTCAGAAAAACTGCAAGTGTTGCAGCGCGTTCGCTCGTTCCAGGCAAGCCTCATCATGTGCAGTGGCTAATCACGAGAAAATGCAATTACCGTTGCATAGGCTGCAATGTTTGGCGAGAACAAGACCAGAAAGAATTATCAGCAGACGAGATTAAACGCGGCTTAGACATACTAAAGAGCCTCGGCGTTGTGGAGATCGTGTTTTCTGGGGGAGACCCGCTTTTAAGAGACGATGCAGCTGAGATTATTGAGTACGCTTCGCGTTTTTTCGTAACTACCGTGTACGACAATGGCAGCATGGCGGCTAAAAAAATCGAGGCTTTGCGTAACGTGGATTTCGTGGCAATCTCGATAGACAGTTTAGACGCAGCTAAGAATGATCATATAAAAGGCGTTGAGGGCTCTTGGAAAAAAGCCATGGAAACCGTGGAAACGCTGTACAACGAGGGGATAAAGGTAAGCGTTACGCCGACGATTTCACAGTTAAACCTCTATGAGATTGTAGACATTACGAATTATTTTTCTCAGAAAGGGATTCCCGTGTGGTATTGCCTTTACTCGTATGACCTTTCCGTAGACGCGAATCAGCTTTTCAGAATCGGCAAGGCGAACGACGAGTTTGTGATAAAAGACAAGCAGGCGATGGTTAAGCTTTGCGATTCGCTCATCGAGATGAAAAAGGCAAACAAGAACATCCTCATGACAACCAAACTGTTGAAGGCGCTTAGGAGCCTCTATTCAGAGGACAAACGAACATGGAATTGCCGTGCGCTTCAGAACTTCTTCGTCATAGACCATCTGGGCAGAATCGCAGGATGCCACGTTCATAATTTTGCTGGGTCAGTGTTTGACTTGCCCAAAACATGGGGCAGCGAAAAATTCAATTCACTGCGCAAAACTTACTATAAATGCACACAGTGCACTTATCTGTGCTACATTTTTTATTCTCTTCACGGCAGCCCGTATGGAAACTTGATACTGGCTAAAGATCAATGGAAGAACGCGAAGCTGTTGCTAAAGAAGAATGACGCTAAACCTCTAAGTTTGGTAAAACTGCAATGATCTTCACGAGCGGCTGGATTATTGCGCTGTCAAATCTTTGCTCGTTTTCAATGTTGGCTATGTGGGTCCTGCGCATTATCTGGATTTGCACTTCGGAAATATTGTCCATTATCAGTCTAGGACCTTCGTCTTTTGGTTTTTTCAGCTCCAGAATAGCTGGCAAAAGCATGATCAAGATGAGGACGGGTATTCCAAGAGTTAAAATGGCAATTATCGAGGTCAGATTCGGAATCATCGCAATCTTTGGAGCAATATGGCTCAATTCATAATATAACTATTTCCATTGCCTAAATGTGAAGTTTTAACCCAAATGGCAGTGCGGTTTTTTCTAAGAATTTTTGATGCGACCAAGTCTAGAAAAGCCTTCGTGCAAATAGGTATGTTGTAAAAGAAAGTGAATATTAACAGAGGGATGAGCCACTGAATTCTTGTTCTGCCATCCAAATACGCGCCGATGCCTACTTCAAAAAACGGTGCAAAGTTTCCGACGGAGCTATAGAGGAAAATTGGCATTGAAAACCAAAGTGTGCCAATAAGCGTTGAAGGTTCAAATAAGATAAGTGAAACGCCGACGATGAATGAAACAAGCGCAATGACGGGCATGAAGTATACGTTAAGCAGAAGCAAGCCATCAATTTTCTCTTTTACTGACAAGTTTCTACTCTTTAAAACTTTCAGCGAGTGCCTGAAGCAGCATTGCATGTGTCCTCGTGCCCACCTGTATCTTTGATCCCGGTACGCTTTCCAATTGTCCACGGCTTCTTCATAGCATTCGGCGTCGCCGACGTAGCGAACTTTGTAGCCTGCGAGGCAAGCTTTAAACGTTAAGTCTGTGTCTTCTGCTAATGTGGATTCATCCCAGCCGCCTAGACTTTCCAGCAGGCTGCGTTTGAAGCCGCCGACTGTGCCGCCGAATTGGGGGATGAGGCTTAGCTTATCCCGTGCTTCTTGGTCGACGCGGTATCCGCCTATTCTCTCTAACGCCACTAACCGTGTCACTACGTTTTGAGGTTCGTTTAAAACGACGACTCTGCCTTGTACCGCGCCGACGTTTGGGTCGGCGAATTCTTTCACGAGTTTCTCTACGATGTCTTTTTGAGGGTAATAATCTGCATCAAAGCAGAGTATGATTTCGCCTGTTGAATGCTCAAAACCAGCATTCATTGCTGCTGCTTTGCCTTTGCCGCCGTCCCGTTTGTCTCGGTGTAGCACTTCTATGAACCTGTATCGGCTGGAGTACTCATCTGCGATTCGTCCAGTGTTATCAGATGAGCCGTCGTTGATGACTATGACTTGCAGTTTGTCTTTTGGGTAGGTTAACTCTGTCATTCGTTGCAGTAATCTTCCAATCACTTTCTCTTCGTTACGTGCTGGAATTAGAATGGAGACTGTTGGCTTAAACTCCGCGTTTGTAGCGGTGTCGACTTTTTTGGCGTTCTTGGCTCTTTTCAAAACAGTTAACGTGAAAACATAGTGCCTGATAAGGTAAACGATCATCAGAGCAGTTAACAGTATGAACAGAGCTTTCAGGGCTTCAAGAATCAAGGTTTTGCCTCCACATGCAGGTTTTCGGGTTTAGGGAAAGCAACGATGCTTAGTGACCAAAAGGCTATAATCCACATGACGTTTAGAAAAGGACTGAAAACTGCGTAAAAAACGTTGAATGTTTCACCAAAATACGCGTTTCCAACAGTAGCAAGTAAGAAAAGGATAGTATTCCAAAATAGACCAACGACGTTGCCTAATGCCAAAATGCTCAGTTTTCTGTTCAGAGTTCCATTCAACTCGAAAGTGAGACAGATAAAAAGGAAATTGAAAAACACGAGGGCGACTGTGACTTCGATGCTGATGAAGCGGAAAGATGCAATGACACATAGCGCAATTGCTGTCAAGAAGAGTCCCGAAGCCAAGCTGGTGCTTGCAATTTTTTTGCGGTCGATTCTCCCCTCCCTCCTCAGCAGTAATGCTCTGTAAAGAGAATAGTTCTAGAGAATAGTTATAGAGACTAGTTCTATAGTTAAGTCGTCCGTATTAAAACTTGCGATACTTTTTTGCAATCAATAGCAGAAATCCATTCCGCTGAATTGCCCGAGCAGGAAAGTCTAGAGCTTTTAGCTTTTGAGGACTACGCTGTCAAGTACCTTGCAGAGGACCTGGAAGACTTCTTCCGCGTTCAAGTTGTCTGTGTCTAAAACCAGATTGAACGGCGCGTAATCTTCGCCTAAAGTGAAGCCATAAAGTTTCTGGTAAATAACTTTTGTTCTGTTTTCTTTTTCTTTCAGTATCCGCAAGGCGTCCTTTACGGTGATTTTGTCTCTCTGCGCAACTCTTTCGGCTCTTTTTTCTATTGAAGCCAGCAGCCATATTTTGAAGCCTGTTTTCAGCACCCACGGCATTGTCCAACTGTCTAAGAGCACGTTGCCTTGCTGCGCGTACTCCAAAAGTTTGTCGTCAACTGCTTTATCAAATTTCCAGTCGTTCTCTCTTTGCCGTAAAAAAGCGAGGCCTTCAGGGCTTTCCCACCAACCATTATTGGACACATTGCATCCTTCTTCTGTAGCCAAAGCTTTCAGGGCATCTCCGCCTGAATAGTATTTTAAGCCGTATTTTTGAGCGAGTTTTTTGGCTAACGTGCTTTTTCCAGTTCCAGCCATTCCAGAAATGCAGATGACTGTTTTTTTCTCTTTGGCGCTCTTCTTTTCCCCACTTCTGCTCATGCCGTTGCCTCTTAACCGCAAATCTTGCTTATTGTATGGGCGTTATACCTATTATCTTAGAAGCAAGTGTTCCGAAGAAAAACGAGCACAACAAGTACCAGATGTAGAATGGTTGCGGGTCGGCGAAGCCAGGTATGTATATCACAGGGTCTGGGTAGAACCCTAATAGAAATGGCCATATTATGAAGTAAATGAACATCATTGGAAAGAGGAGCAACTGCGGCTTCGACATTTTCACCTGCATAGTTTTCATTTGGGCATCTTTCTTTTTCAGTTTCTCGAGCAGCTTTGTGTCCTTCGCGCGCAGAGCTTTCATTCGCAGAGAATTGTATTCTGCTAGTTCCTTCTGCATTGCTCTGTATTCATGCCAGCCGACCATGCGGCTGATTAGAAAACGGTTAAGCCCAACGTTCATGAATGAAATAGCCACTGAAATAAGCATTATTGACAATGTTGCCCATGGTATGATGGAAATATCTAACGCCATTATTCTCATTCCTCTCGCGTTACGCTGCGCTCTTTAGCCTATCCTGTTACTCGTTAATAACCATTTTTACTTTCTGACCACCGCCCAACTATTTGCAACGGCTTTCCTCAACAAAACATTGACATGTAGCACTAGAGCGTTCAGGCTATTCGCCTAAGATTCGCCTAAACGCTGGGAACATTTCAGCTGCTCTTTCACGCATTAGCAACTCATAGTACTGGTAGATTATGCCTACTGACAGCAAGATGCCTGTGCCTGAACCGAAAACGCCTAGGAAATCTGATATTCCAGCAACCAAACCCACGATTACTCCGCCCAGAATCGTCACCACAGGAATGTACCGCTTAAGAATTAGCTCAATAGGCTTTCCAGACCGCCTGTATCCTGGAATCTGCATGCCTGAGCTCATAAGCTGCTCTGCCACCTTAGATGGGCCAAGACCGCCAACTTCAAGCCAAATAAGCGAGAACACCGCGCAGAACGCCACAAGAATTCCCAAGTACGCTAACGCTCTTACAGGTTCAGCTGCTACATTTTGAAGGGTTTGAGGCGACGTAACGTAAAACGCGATGCCGCCAAGTGGTTGAGTCTGATTGCTAGCTTGCGGGTTGGGAATGCCATAAGTTCCCAAGATGTCAGTCAAAAGATTCGTTCCAGGCGCAGGTCGCCCAACGGAGCTCCAGATAAGTTGGGAAAAGAAGTAGAGATTGGCAAAAAGTGCGGATGCAAAGATAACTGGGAGGTTCGAAACGTACAGGAGCTTAATTGGGTACCGACTGCGGAATCCCTTGTACCCGGCGTAAGTCATCGGAAGCTCTACTCTGACGCCTTCAATGTAAATTATCACCATGAACGCGACGATTGTAGCAATGAATCCGATCAGGGATGGGTAGGATCCTGAACCAAGTACCCACTGCGTTATCTGATAATCTTCTTGACCTCTTAAGAGTTGGGAAAGCCCGCCTACAAATAAACCTGATTGCGGCGAAAAAGTCTGCCAGAGAATATTCTGGGC
>CAYGYB010000003.1:0-2347 GCA_964354015.1 uncultured Candidatus Bathyarchaeia archaeon | reverse complement strand
CGCCTACAAATAAACCTGATTGCGGCGAAAAAGTCTGCCAGAGAATATTCTGGGCAACTCCAGCCATAATGAAAAGGCTTATGCCGCTGCCTAGTCCCCAGCCTTTTTGAACCAGCTCGTCCAGCAGCATCACTACCACTCCAGCGCCTATCAACTGCAGGAATACCACTATGACAGTTGGACCTGGGAGGGCTCCGTACATGCCGCTTAGTATGTAAGCTGAAGCTTGGATTCCTGTGAGAATTATCGAAAACGCTTTGCTTGCTATCGTGAATAGGCCTCTGTCTTCAGCATTTGACATGTCGCATTTTATCATGGCGGAACCTGCTAGCAGTTGCAGTATTAAGCCTGCTGTGACTATTGGGCCTATTCCAAGTTCCATGAGGGTGCCGCGGTTTGAAGCGAAAATAACTCTCAAGGCACCGAATTGTTCTGTTACATCGGTCGAGATTCCGTAGAGAGAAATTTCGGACATAACAAGGTAAACGATTAGGACTATTGCGGTCCAGAAGATTTTTTCGTTGAAGCCGACTTTACGTTCAGGAACTTTTATTTCAGGCAGTATTCTCCCGATGGGTTTGAAGAGATTTAGGAATCTTCCGGCCATGGGCTAATTGTTACTCTCCAGATTCTTGAACTGCGGTTATAACTTGTCCGCCTGCTTTCTTTATTTTTTCATCTGCCGATTTCGAGCAGGAAGGCACGTTTACGATTAATGCTTTTGAAGTTTGGCCTGTGCCGAGGAGCTTCGTGTAGCCTAACCCTGATAAGTCTACGTGCAGTTTTCCTTCTTTCTCGGTTGAGATTTGGGCGGATAGCTCATCGAGTTTTTTGATGTTTATTGGGTTTTGTTTATGTTTTAGGCTTTGGGGCGAGGTGAATCCGTTTTTGCCGAAGTAATCTGGCTCGTATGTTGTGACGTAACTCCACAAGTGCTTGTGCCGCCCTGATTTGCGGTATCCATGCGAACCTGTTTTTCGATGTTGTCCTACTCTGCCGTAGCCTTGTGTTCGAGAACCGCGGTTTTTTCTAGTTTTTCTCAGTTTGTGGGGCATTTTTTAATCAGCTTCTTGATTCGGGATTTGTTCTTTCATGGCTTTTTTCAGCTTAATCTCAAGCACGCCGTTTTTGTAGGTTGTGTGCATGACGTTTGGAATGACTACTCTTGGTAGATTTAAACTTTTGTAGTATCTGCGGTCTTTCGTTTTTGCAGATAGTGTTAGTTTTTGGTCTTGCACATTGATTTTTAAGGTTTCTCTGTTAAACCCTGCGATTTGTGCGATTATGGTTATCCAGCTGTTTTCTTGGAAGATGTCAATGAGGGGTTTTGGTTCTCCCCACTTGTTTTCGCGGTTTTTGAAGTAGCGGTGTTTTTGCGAGTAAGCGCTTGTCGTTCGCATGTTCTTGACGCGCGGGGTTTTGGAACGGTTTCTGGCGCTGCTCCTCTCTGAACCATTCAGGTATAGCCATTTGAGGTATTTTTTGCTTCTGCGCCATTTCGTGCTCAATTTTGCTTCGCCTAGTCACAAAGGCAATTTCAACAGTGACATTAAAACGTATCGCAAAGGGGAACAGGTTTTTGTTCTGTTCGTCACGTTATGTGGAGTTTTGTGCTCTGCGGAGACTTTAGCTCCATTTTTATGTAGATTGAGCTTGTTTTATTTGGAACAGTTGGTTAGTTTTGTCTACATGTTTGTGTTTCAGCTTTCAGCGCCGTTTCAATCTGAATGGCGCTCTAGTTTTGCAGTTACGATTCTGTCGAAGTTCTCGCAAATTTCGCGTAGGTCCTCAGTGATTATGTCTGGTTGCTGGTGGATTTCGCGCAAATCTTGCAGCGAGTAAAATTGGGATGGAACAAAAACCGTTTTCATTCCAACCGCTTTGGCGCCTTCGATGTCTTCTAAGGGGCTGTCGCCAATGTAAACTGTCTCTTCAGCCGTAACTTGCAGCTTCCGCAAAGCATCTTGGAAGATGCGTTTATGCGGCTTTCGCCATCCCGTGTCCTCTGAAACCACTACGGCGTTGAAAAACTGGTTTATGCCTAGCTTTCTGAGGCTTGCGTAGATTACGGGTGCGTAAGTGAAGTTGGAGATTAAGCCTAACTTGCAGTTTTCTTTTGTTTTGCGTATCAGGCTCTTTGCGTAAGGTCTAAGCTCAAGCGAATCCACGTAGTCTTGGAAGAAAATGTTGAGGGCAGCTTTTATGCGTGGGTCTTCTCTGCTTGTTTCGTAGTTGAGCGTGTTCAGTGCTTCGGAGACCCAGACGGCGTTTGTTACTTCTTTCAGTTTTTTGTAGCGTATGACGCGGTGTTTTTCGTGTTTTTTGTTGTAAGCTGCGAGGAACGCGG
>CAYGYB010000002.1:0-21645 GCA_964354015.1 uncultured Candidatus Bathyarchaeia archaeon | reverse complement strand
CCGATAATCATCTCGAGTTAATGCTCCAAACCGCATGTTACAACTAAACTGAATCTCATCATTGTAACCCCGAGCAATCATTAATCTGGCGAACTTTCTAAGCCAGCCTTCAGCTGGAAAACAGCCAGTATCATCAAAGACCGTCTTAACTTTGTACTTCTCTATTAACAATCCAATTTCGTCAGCTAATAGCTCCGGTTTCATAGCTCTAAAAACAGGATACAGAGTGGGCCAAGAACAAAAAGTGCACCCGCCATCTTTTCGCCACCAGCAATCGCGTCCAGCCATTGTGTAGGCGCCAGGAGTTATCTTAAAGTTGCCGTTACGTTCGCTGTAAAGCCGCCATCTCGTCAAATCTCGAT
This sequence comes from uncultured Candidatus Bathyarchaeia archaeon, assembly GCA_964354015.1. Taxonomy (GTDB): domain Archaea; phylum Thermoproteota; class Bathyarchaeia; order Bathyarchaeales; family Bathycorpusculaceae; genus JAOZHU01. The sequence continues at coordinate 21,283 of CAYGYB010000002.1, read as the reverse complement.
CGATATGTGGCAAATCATTCAAACTGTGGGTCAATTTGAACTGACCCGTATTTCGAATGCTTTTGTTATCTCGATACCAAATCCCAGACTCAAGCTTACTTGCTTTGCCAGCTAAGAAATTAACAAGATTTAGGAGTAGGAAATCGTAGTCGCCACCGGTGAGAACGAAATCAACCTTGCTTTGCTCCATTGACTCTTGGGGTAAAGCTGTAACGTGATCTCCGACCAAAACAACCTTTGAGTCAGGAGCGGCCTTCTTTATGTCCTCGATTATGGACCAATGTTTTTTCACTACTGGAGTCTTTGTCTCAATCATAACAACATCAGAATTGCTTTCCTCTAAGTCGCTTAACCATCGACCGTAAGTCTTTTCCTCAGCGATTCCATCGTCCCAAACAACCTCATAACCAGCATTTCCCAACAAAGTAGCGGCATACGCGGGAACCACGGGATAGATGTACGTGGGTGTATGGAAGTATTGAAACTGCCTGTTCTGGCTTAGTAACGGCACGCCTTTTTCCGAATTAAGCGGTGGATATGAAATGCTGATTTTCATCTTTTCAAATCACGCTTAATCAGGCCTGATAAGAAAAAGACTCCGTAGACTATATGGGTTACAATCATACCCGACCAGACCAACAGGATCAGTTTCACTTTTCTTACCTGCAATGCCGCTGCAACCAAGCTTAAAGCAAGATATACAGCTACGCCTAACACTACGATATACACAAAAAATGAGAAGAAAAAAGACAACAACACTCCTGCGAAAAGAGATAAAACAAGCAGAGATGGGAAGAAATAAGTCGGCTTCAAAGAATTCGCTGGAAATTTTTTGGCAAAAAAACCTCTATGCTCCCCGAATCTCGAAACCTGCTTTAGATGAGGTCTAAAGAGAGACCGCCGATGATGATAGACAACCACATCTGATGATTCAAGTAGTTTTTTCCCAAGTTTCTTAATCGCCAAGCACATCAACGTGTCTTCGCCAGGCCAATATTTCTCGTTCCAGCCGCCAGCCTCTTTCACCACTGATTTCCAAGCGATAAAATTACATGAGTGAATATCGTCCGACTCGAAACTCTGCTTGGTTTTATACCTGCTTGATAAGTTGCCCACCATAAAGGAGGATAAAACGTAACCACCAGCCTTTTGAATCAAACCATCCGCTTCCGGAGTTAACCCTGGTCCCCCGGCACCGCCAACTTCGGGGTTTTCAAGGTATTTCACAGCATTGGCTAACCAATCACTTCTGGGATAAGCGTCATTATCAATGAAGGCGCACAATTCGCCTCTTGAATTCTCGACGCCAACATTTCTCTTGACACCTGGAGACACAGGGCCAGTCGCAATAATTCTTACACCCTCAATTATCTCCGTTGAATTATCTGGAAGCAAGATAATCTCGAACGCATCATAATCTAATTGCGTGCAGTATTCAATACATTCTCGCGTGTAATCATCCATGTTCTTGCACGGAATGATAATAGAGACAAAAGGTTTTGTTGGCATTAGTGTTCGCGCATAATGATTGAAACGAATTCTTGGAGCCCATTTCTCGCGCGCGTTGGGCGCTGATACCAATGGATCAATCGGAGTCGATACGCTATTCCAAGCAAGTCCATGAACATTTTGAACACGTCCTTCAAACTAAATAGACTTTTAACACTGAGATGTGTCGGCATCTCTATAATTTTCAAGCCATAATAATTCGCTACAGCCAACAATTCAACGTCAAACGCATAGCGCTTGACAGCCAATTTCGGAAAAATATCTTCAAACGCACTCCTCTTCATCGCTTTAAGCCCCGCCTGAGTATCTTTAAGCTGAACACCAATCAAGAGTCGGACAAACATGTTGAAGCCGTGGCTCATTATCTTGCGAACTAAAGGCATTTCCACTACAGAATCAGCATGCCACTTGGAAGCAATGACAATGTCTCCATGTTTCAAAGCATCAACATAACTCGAAATTGTGCTCAGGTCAACATCCATGTCGCCGTCGACAAAAACTACAACATCACCACTAGTCTGCATGAAACCCGCTTGCACAGCATAACCTTTTCCCTTATTCTTATCGTAACTAACAACCGTGACATGCCTATTTCTGCTTGCGTATTCGCGTGCCCTTAACAGAGTGTGGTCTATGCTGCCGTCATCCACCACAACAATCTCGTATCGTAACTTCTTGTTTTTCACACCTCCATCTAACGCGTCAAGCGTGTCCTCAATCGCGTCTTCTTCGTTGTAAGCGGGAATCACAAACGACAAATCAACTTCACTCATTATCCTTTTCACCAACCCTCTTGGTTATATTTTAGAAAACAAACAAATTGGAGAACAACTCCAACAACTAAGGCATAATACGCGTAAACTGCCACTTCATCAGCTAGGGCAGCCAAATCAATCGACAATGAAGCAACTGCAATCATCAAAAGTATCATAAATCCCACGATGAAGGGAGCGCCCCAATTCTCTCTGACGTATCCTTTGACTTTGGCAAGAATCTGCCTAACAAAAGTCCTAATCATGCTTCAGGCTGCTTCGTTAACATGATCGCTTTCTGTTTCAAGAGTACTAATAACATTACACAAGAGAACAAGCAACCTAGAATCGCGAGGAGCACGATTCTTAGGGGCTCAACCCCCCACATGGCATACACTGTTTGCAGCAAAGTATTCGTTATCCATGGAGCTAAAGGCAAGAAAAAGAAGGGAAGCGGACAGTTTAAGACGCTGTAAACCAAGGCTATAAACGAAGCACCCCAGTAAAAAGCTCCTTTAACTCTTCCGCGCACACACAGGATAATCAAGAAGGGCAGTGCCCAAACAAACCATTGCTCACAGATAATTCTGTACGAAAGAAATAGCGCAAGTACGCATGCAAGCATAACTGCAACCAAATCAAAGGAAGAGTTCTGAAAAGGCAACTTGATAGTCTTCCAATAAACAAGCGCCAGAGAAAAAATTGTAAACGCAACAGAGGCAAAAAATGCGAATGAGATGAAACCTGCACTGAGAGGTACGTTTACCAGTCGATTCAGTAAATAGAGTGACCAGTAGGTAAGGCCAAAGCCAACAGGCGCAACAATAGGATTAGTCACAGCTGCGGTGACATCTGCTGAGTTAGGAACAAAAAATCCAGTGAAAAAGCTCATTGCCTGGCTAATATAGGGGAGAAAAAGCAGTATTGAAGTGGCAAGGAAAACCGAAAAAAACCGCATAAAGGCCCTCCACTTCTCACCAATTGGACTGGTCTTCAAAAAGTATATGGCGATGGGCAGCAGAAACAGGGCAGGGTACAATTTTGAAGCCACAGCTAAGCTGAGACAAACCGAGGAAAGCATTATTCTCTTCTTCAAGAGTAGGAACAAGGAAGCCAAAGAAAACAACGCGGGCAACGTGTCCCACATTCCCCAGCCAGCTGATATCCAGATCAGGAACGGATTTAGAAACCAGAGGAAAGCAGCTTTCTCGGCAAGTCCCTTGTTCTTTGTTAACTCTTCAACCAGTTTGTAGAGAAGCAACGTGGCTAGAACATCTGAAAGCAAAAATGGAAACTTCACTACCGAATTAAAAAGCATTCCTGGAACGTACTGTATGCCATAAGAGGGGTAGAAGTCCAGCGCGGATGGAAGAGAAGCCATAGGTATAGCTCCCGCGGAGAAAACTCTTGCAAGCCAATCATAAGTGTAGGCTATAGGAATCATCATGTAGTGGCTCCATAACGGCGGAAACGCCTGCACACTCAACGGTCCATTTTGAACAATGCGAGTGGATATATCATACCAGCTGTACACGTCAAAAGGATGAGCAGTAAACGGCATTAGAAGAACCCTAACAATTATTCCAATTAGCAGTATACTGGCCAGTTTATGTTCAGACCAAAATTTGCTGAAAGGCTGCAAAAAGGTCATAGTTCTCACTTACGTCACATTAGTCGGCGCATAACGGTAAACGGCGATCCTGCCGCTTTGATAAACTTCCTCAAACGAGGCGGGCACCGTTGATTGCCCATACCATCCTTGACCAGTAACCCACCATATCAGATATATCTGGCTATGCCCTTCCTGAACAACTGTTGCAATTGCATCTTCTGGATTCTCATACTCGTACAGCACAACTTGACTTTCATTCAGCGCCAACAATGCCCAACCATAAAACGCCCTGTGCGTAAGCAAAAGCGCAGCCCCATCCATGTCGTTCTTCACCCACTGCATAGCGTCAGTTGTACCTTGGCAGTCAGCTATGGACACGGTGTTCTGCAGCATCGACGAGGGAATCTGGTATATGTAGCCGTTGCACTGTGCTGGGTCAAAGTATGGTGAGGGATTTTCGGGCGGCATTAACATAAAACTCAAACTTAAGACGGGTATCATCAGCACAAGGTAGACTACGACAAGTTTATGCAATGTGAAACCGAAGTGCTTCCAAGAAACAGATTTGATCCTGCTAAGCGTATCTGACACGTAAAACGCCAAGGGGTACGTGAGCATCATCACCCAGCGAAGGTTGCTTGGGCTAACCATCGGAATCAACAACGCAACCAAGCTCAAGAGAACCCAAGACCTAAGCTGAAAATTGCCAAGCCGCTTGAAACTCACCAATACAAAGGGCAGAATAGGCAAAAAACAATAGAAGAAAAAACCAACTGCGCTCAGTAACATGCCTCCATATGAGGAAAAACCGAACAGCGAAAGCCACCCACCATTCGTTGAAAAGCCAAATATCAAACGATACTCAGGTATCATAGGACTGAAATAAGCGATGGCGAAAAAAAGTAGCAGCGCTGGCAGAGATACGGCAATTAGACCAGCCGCTTCCACGCGCCCTTTTCGAAGCATCTTATGCACGATAGTAAACGCAACTACACCTAACATCATTACGGACACAAGCTGATGCGCCAAAACCACCCCCATCATCGCCAAAGAGAGCAATACGCAATGTTTCCATGAGCGTAAACTAAGCTGTCCCGCACTAAGCAGTGTTAAAGCTGCAAAAAAGAAAATCAGAGCAAGCTCATTCCGAAGCAGGTCCCATGAGAGCCGCAGAGCCACAAAGTACACTGTTGCAATGAGAGCAGTTACAGTGCTTTTACTGGGCGACCAGCCTAACCCGCTTTTGGCATACACGTAGATTGACAACCCTAAGAATCCGTGAAATACGACGGGAAGCACTTTGAGCACTGCGATAAGGGGACCGCCTAAGGAAACAAGAGAAACAACGATTGAATAGAACAGAGGTGCGGTTGCGATGTAACGCCAAAACTCTACACCACCTCTCAGCCACAGCAAAGTTGTTGGAACGTAATGACCCATGGTGTCAAACCCAATCACGTAAGGCGCCATTAAAACCTCAGGTATAGCTCGCACCATTAATGGTATAGCAAATGCTAAAAGCGGAAAGAGAAAAATTTCATTAGGCTTCAACCGCGCCTTCACAAAAGACGTAAACTCAGTGTTCAATTTTCATTGCGCCTTTCTTGCAAACGCTATTAAGTCGTCGCATGGCAGAAGAATCTTTGAGGAACAGAAGCTTGAAACTTTAAAACCATATGAAAGTAACATCTCGCTTATCTCAGCCCTGCTGTAACGTTTTTGGTCACTTCCCAAATCTCGACCCATGTAGATTCGACTGATTAACTTGAACTTTAGTAGGAAGTCGCGGATCCGCCAACTTGGCATACGGCTGTTAGGAGTTGATAGTATAAGGTGCCTATTTGGCTTCAGTACGCGAAATATTTCACACAGCATATTACCTGGATCTTCTAAATGTTCGAGAACTTCAAGGCACGTTACAACATCGAAGAATTCATCTTTGAAGGGAAATTGATCCGTCTCTAGGTTAATGGGAAAAGCTTGCAGCCCCCTTCGCCTGCAGACCTCAACATTCTCCGCCCCATCTACGCCAATTGCCATTCCTCCTAGCACGAGCATAAAGAAACCACTTCCGCAACCAACATCCAAAAACTTCAGGGGAACGCTTTGCGCCTGAATCGCCTTAATAATTTTTGCTACATCAAACCACCTCTGGAAGTGCCTTCTAACGTATATACGGTCGCCTCGATCCATGCGATACATGGTTTGAATACTCGCTAAGAATACGTTTTCATTTTGAAGATTTGAGCCAAACCGCACTATTCTCACTTAAGAGACTATTTCAACAATTGAAATCTTGTTGGGATACTGTCCAAGTGTATCGGTGTAGAATTTCACTATAATAGCGCTGCCGCGGAGGTCCCACAGGTCATAATCTCTTAAAACCTCACATGCAACCCGCGTTCCTTCAGCGCCCACCCCATAAACCATGGCAACATAACGCCCAAACTGATCCAGAAAGACCATGATGACGCCATAGTCAGCTACTAGTCTACCCTGCCCATCAAACTCCATCCTATAGATTGAGTTGGAAGTCGGAACGTATAGGTAGTTGTACGCTCCGGTGGAATTTGTGAGAAAGAGAACAGGAACCAACGGCTCCCCGACTGGGTCTCGTAAATTGTTGTAGTAGTAGCCGAGAACATTTATTCCTGGGCTTCCCACAATGATTAGGTTCGTGATCTTATCAAGCAGGGTAACGTTTCCTGAACTCTGACTGTAATTGACCATCCAACCATCAATCGCCGCCTTTAAAGCCCCACTTGAGGATTCTCGAGCAAGCTTGCACATAATGAGCATTCCTCCAAGGGTGTCCACGGTGTGGGCCGTGCCCACTGGACCGTGGGGTTTGCTCTCACCTATAACTACGACGGTGTTGTTTGCGACGCCATTTTGAATGAAAGGCTGTGGGAAAGCGCCAAGATCGCTATTTTCCATAGCGTATCTCGCAGCGCCTATGATCAAACCGTTGGTTTTGTCGATGGTGGTCGTAACTATCCGCCCGTTCTCGTCAATGCCATCTGCATATCCGCTCGCAGGTTCTGGAAGATGAGACTCAACATACTGAACCATATTTCTTGTAAAATTTGTGCTGTAGATTGCCAAAAAGCCAACTGCTGCCTTAAAGTAGATGATTGGCGCTATATGCACATCCAAGTACGCGGTATCCTGTATGACCCATGTGCGACCATCAGTCATTACCACCCACTCATACGCATATGAGGGGTCATCCAGACCGGTGTTTCCTTCACTAAAGGCTACATACTTACCTGTCGCGGTATATCTCGCCTCATGAGCCAAATAGATTTGGTTGGCTAATTCCAGCAATCTCGCGTCAGGTTTAAGCTCAAAAATGGAGTGAAATAATATTTCGCACAATATTTTGGACACAGGCAACTTAACACCGTAAGTTTCAACCTTAGGAGCTGAGACTATATTGTTAAGGATCGCTTCTGCCACGGAAGAGAACCTCTCAGGCCAAAAACAAGCGAAGCCACTAGCAACGTAGTAGTCATAGATGTTCGTGGAACCAGTCAATGCATCAATCGCTTCCCTTAAAGGTTCATAGTTCGTTCTTTCATATACCACGTAGTTGATGCGCGCTGCTAAATCTGGTCTATAAAGTTTCAGGTTCCCGAGGGCCACCAGCAACTTCCCAGTGTCCGCAGCGTTTGAACGGTCTTCTCCATACCTTCCCCCAGTTCTTGAGTCATACCACACGAATGGCAAGCCATCAACAGTAAACTCACGATTCTCAAGAAACGTTAACAGTTTATCCAGTCTCGCGTCGGCACCCCAAACCCCGTCTCTACTTAATATGCCCAGCTCCTCCGCGTCAATGATAGCTTGAATATAGAGCCCTAAATCCCAGTCAGTGAAGTAGGGCCAACCGAGACCAGCACTATGAAGCCCTGTTGCAGTATTCACACCTTTACCCGGCTGAAAATACTCCCAAGCATTCTCAGCTAACGCTGTCCAATACGCCCTACCATCAGCCGGAGTCATTTGGTGGTTTCCCCTAGGCAGGAACGCTTGCGAAGCAAGCAGCAAAACTATGATGATTACAGATATCACTGCGAGGTGCTTTACCTTCATCAATAAACCTCCAAGGAAGCCTGCTTATTCATAATGCCTTAGGACCAAGCACATCTCTAAATACACAATATACTTCCTTAGCATATTTTTCCCAAGTCAAGTTTTCCCGTACGTATTGCTGTCCTCTCCTCACTATGTCCTCCACAAGCTCAGGATGCTTTAAAGTGAAGATCACAGCCTCCACCATGTCTCCAACATTCGGGTTAGCCAGAAACCCTATCTTCTCCCTGCCCATAACCTCAGCGGCGCCACATCCCTTAGCCACTATAGAGGGCTTTCCAGCCGCCAAAGCCTCGAAGGGAACCAACCCCCACGTCTGATCTTTGACAGGGAACAGATTAACATCACATGCGTGATAAAGACTGCGAAGTTCAGTCTCGGGGATGCTGCCCGTAAAAATAACATCCTTCTCCAAATTGAGCCTTTTAGCTGCCTTCTGTAAAATGGGTCTCCATGGACCCTCACCCACAATCACCAACTTGCAATCTAAATACTGTCTTAAGATTTTTAGAGCGCGGATGCTTAAGATTTGGTTCTTCCTTTGGACTAAGGCGCCCACGTGAAGCAACAGGGGACCGCCATCTAGCTTCAGATTAGCCTTCGCATTAGGAACCTCTGCGCTAAAGAAATCATAATCTACGCCTGTAGGGACAATCACAGGGTCTCTGCCATACCGCTCCTTGATAAGGCGACCGTTAAGCTCGGAACAGGTAACGATGGGTTCAACACACCCATTAACTACACGCTTGTCAATCACCTTGGCCAACGCAAGAGCGAGGCGGAAAAAGCGACTTTTATCATAAATATCCTTGGTTTGGTTGTAGGGTCCCAAAACTTCGCTGCTGATCCAAACTACTGGCTTACCAGTTCTTGCGAAGTAGGTCGCCCAATAAGAGGGAAAGTTGCAGGCGCTCAGTAGGTCAAATTCACCAGAACACGTTCTAAGGAGCCTCACTAAAGAGTAAAACACGCTGAGTGTCGATGCCAACGTTGTACCAATGCCGTCCATCCTATGTGGCTCAAGCTGTTTCTTAGGCGAGATATAATCCAGTTTCATGAGATGAGGGGGAAGCTTGCTTAAATCTATGGAAAGCGTTGCTATGCTCGTATCGCAGCCCATAGAGTTTAGGTGATAGGCAAGGTTTAAGAGCGCCTTTTCAGCGCCTCCTGCAAAAACGTGAGGTGTAACAATTAAAACCTTCAGCGTTCAGACTTCCACATAGCAAATCGCTTAGAACCTATGAACGCTAACCCCAACGCCACCAAAATCGTAACAGTGAGGGCGACCAGAAAGCCCTGTTCAACATACCCCAAGCCAAGGTACCTCAAGGTATACTGACTTTCGGGTTCGCTGACGTGAAATAGGGAGCCGTAGTTGAAAACGCATATAGGAGTAAATTCTCCATCCCGACCATAAAGTCTCCAGTAACCGCTACCTCCCTCAAGAAAGACCAGATGACTTTCCGTCTCATTGATCACGTACTCAGAGCCTGAGCGCATACTATAGCTGGGGACGACGGAATCAGTATAGCTGTAAAATGACGGCGCAACCTCATCCACATAATTGCTTAGGGTAGCTATATCTAATCTTGCGTCACCTGCTTCAGCTTCGATTCTTATGTTGTGGTAACCCCCGCATAAGTCTAAAGGTCCAATTTCAACCTCTGTGGAATCTCTATTTAATCTCATGTTCTTAACATAATTGTCAACATGAACCTTGACAAGTGCATCTTCATCGGAACTTTGGAACATTAGCTTCAAAATGTAGGCATCGTTCTTAAACACGTAAAATTTGGTTTCAACACTTGACTTTGAAAGAGTAATAAGTCGTCCATTACTAGCCTCAGGGTCTATGATTAAAGCCTTCGGATCATAATTCCATGCGTGGTCATCAAAGAGATAAACCATATTTGCAACTGACTCTTGGAGTAGTTTGGAAACGTTTTGCTCCGCTTCATTAATAACATTTTCAGGGATTGCAGCTATCTTTGAGACTGCGGCGGGACCACCCAAACTGGAAATTTGGAGACCACTTTGACGATTAAGACTTGAGTTGCCGATTTCTAACCACACATAAGAGCCCTCGGTTGAACGGTTGGGTGTAAAGACATAATCTACAGTATTGTCTATTGTGAACCGTATACCTTGGGAGCCCGGAAGCCCATCAAAGACTTGGGCGAGGATTCGATAATCACCTGATTTCTCAACGTTAAGCGGGATAGTAATAGCGTTCGCACCTTCCGTGTAGATGTATCCATCTGGAGCCACGTTTAGGGCGCCATTGAAATAGTGCCACATCAAATCTCCGCTGACCCACTTATCCGTTGGATTTGCTGAAATGGGTGTGCAGTACCAAGGTCTTACAACGTAGTTCTCACCCAGAGAAGACACAAGTAGACTCCAGTAGGGGTCTTCTTGAAAGAAGACATAGTGTGCATCCTTGATTAAGGACTCGGTTAAGCCAATGTTGTCGTCCAGAAAAACGGCTGGGTCGCGGTTAAAATCAAAGTCAAGGTAACCAAGGGATATCAGCGTTCTTCTGTCGCCTATGATAAGTGAAAGCCCGTTAGTTTGATAGATATGAGGAAGTTGGTAAGGGTTTTCATAGATGAAGATAGACGTAAGATTCTTTTTGAGTTGGAGATCCTTCTGGTCGCCCCAAGCTGCGAGCGTGTTTGCCAGAGAGAAAACTGCAAAGTCAGCGCGGTTAGTTGGCATGTCAGCATCCAGCTGCAGTATAAGGTACTTTACCCCCAAGATGCTTAGAAGCTTACCCCATTCGCTTGTTCGATTTGAGTAAAGTGCTGTGTACACCCAGCGCGTAAGGCTTGCCGATTGTGTTAGGTCAAACTCGCTCTTCAACTCCACAGTAGGCTTGGCTTGAAGCGCCACAAAAGGGTCGAGAAACATTCTAGGAGCCCAAGTGTAGGTGGTGGCCCACGTAGCTGGAGGAAAAAAAGCTATTCTAAAGTCTCCCTTTTCAGATGAAAGCCAGCTATCGAGTTCCCTGTATTCGTCAGGGATTTTAACGGTTCCCACACTGCCAGCCATGTCTCCTGTAAGAAACTGCCACGAAGATGCCAAAACAATCACCGAAATAAGCAGAATCGGCAGAGCCTTGCGTACGATTGAGGAGCCTTTTGTCACGTAACGCTTGAAGCCCTCAGCCACCAACCCAAGAAAGAAAGCCACGGAGAGAGCTGAAAGCATTAAAAACTTATTTGTATCTCTAAACATTCCAAAACCAGGCACGTTGTTAAAAAGCCAGTAATATATAGGTATGAGAGGTTCAATCACCAACAATACTATAATAATGCTCAAGAGGCCGAGCATGGCGAAGAAGAGAATCTGCTGACGGTTCGCCCTTATCAAGAATTGAGATGAATCAGCAGTTGAATCGCTTTTCCACCATCGATATAACTCATTTAAACCGCGTTTCCACCACAGACACAAGAATGCTGAAACCATGAAGGCAACCAATGATAACTGCAGAATTGTCGATTCCGTAACAAGCGGCGGGAAGACAGCCACCGCAATTTCCTCAGCCCTTGTCGAGTACACCGGAAGATTCACCATTGCCAATTGATAGAAGAATGGGAAGGCCACCACAAGAGCAACGACCACTATGAGGCTCACTTGAATCCCTCTTGTCATAATTCTCTTGGCTATGCCGGTCCTCCCTGAAAATGCCAAGTCGAAGACCACGTACAACAGTGCAGATAAGATAAACAAGTAGGCCACTTGAGGGCTAGTGTAAATCATTAAGGCTACAAGTAGCCCACAAACAAACGCGCTTATTCTGCTGCCCTCCTTCATCACCTTAAAGAAAAAGAGAAGAGCAAAGGACAAGACCACATAAGCTAGCAGGATCGTGTTATGGCCATACTCCCACCTTGTCAACGTGAAGTTGTTAAACATCAAGTAGAGAGCCGCTATGAAGCCAGCTGTCTTCGATTTGACAAGATAAGTGAAGGCTAGATAAAAGCCGAACCCCGCGAGTGCCATAAGAAGAACCAGCAGAACCTTATGGGCGAAGACAACAGACCCAAAAACTAAGGACAATCCGACAAGAGGGAGATTATACACAGCGTTGCCAGTCAACATGATAGGCGAGCCAAGGTTAGATTTATAATCCCATGGAAAATCGTAGGGACGAAATAGTTGATCCAGCCTATACATAGGCGCGAGATCATGAAAGGCAACAGGATCGTTGGTAGCAAAAATGGCTCTGAGACTAAATACAGAGATTACTATGAAAACTAAGAGAGCCACCGCATCTACTTTATTATAAGGCAGAATTCGAAAGCGTGAACGCGCACTATCCTCAAGCATTAACTACTTTAGCCTCGATAAGAACCCTAAGGCGGCGCTAAGACTTTTCACGGTGACCAAGAATAAGCATCCGAAGAACACGTTCAACGACTTGCCTGGATTCCTCAATGTTTGCGCCATTGTGGATAGCATAAACCTGAACGTTGAGACATAAAGAACCATGGCTGAGCTGCCCCTAAACGCCACTATAGATTGCCCATAAGACAGGTACTTCCGTATCATATTTTGAAGCGAATCATTTTCATAGTGGATGACGCGCCCTCTACACCACGCCTCTCTAAGCCCCACCAACTTAAGCCGCTGATAGAGCTCCAAATCCTCCCACCATCTCAGCTTATCATTAAAAGCCAAAATTTGAAGCAACGCCCCTCTCTTGTAGAACCTTGGGATGCCCCCGTGTGATCCACAAGCCTCCACCAGCCTGTTCTTCCAGAGCACAGAACACTTACCCCAGAAGTTGAGACCAACGAAGACCTCAGGAATTTTCACAGCCTCGACCGCACATGCGGAGCACGCCAAAACGCAGTCCTCAACCACGCCACCATCAAGTTGCTGATCCGAGTCTATAAAGAGGACATAGCTACCCTTCGAATGGGATAGCCCTACATTCCTAGCAGCGGCTTGAGTTCCTCTGTGAAGTATCACATTGGCGCCAAAATTCTCAGCTATGCGTCGAGTTTCATCCTTACTATAATTGTCCACTACCAAGACCTCCTTGTACGGGTACTTCTGCCTCCATACGGCTGATAGGCAGATAGGCAAGGTTTTCGCAGAATTATACGTGGGAACGACCACTGATACATAAACTTCTTTGCTGCTGTCAATAGGCATTAAGAGTTCAAGAGCTCCAAGTAAGTCTTTTCGTACGCTTCTGCCACAATGCTCCACTGTTCCCTCTGAGCAAACATCAAGTTCTGTTCACTCATCTTGGCTGCTATCTCCCCGTTGAAAAGGACCTTCAAAATCGCATCCTTCAACGCCCCGGCATCGCTAGGAGGCACTAGAAGCGCGGAGGCGCCCTCAGCCACAAGCTCTCTGATTTCCGGCAGATCTGAAGACACCACAGGCTTCCCATAGCCACAGGCAAGGTGAAATACCCCACTCGTCCCGGTGGCAGTGAGATAGGGTAGCACCACAACGTCTGCCATGCCGAACACCTCTGCTAAATTCTCTTCGCGCACGTAGCCCAGAAAAGTCACTTTCGGAATCGCAGCTTTGACAAACTCGTCCAAATAGGCTGGAAAGTTGGGGTGGCTGGAACCCGCCACAACAAGTTTAACATCACTTTTTTTCTTCATCAACTCTTCAAAGGCCTTCAACATGATTGGGAGACCCTTAGACGGCCCCATATGTCCGAACATCAACACCACCTTTTCATCAGGGTCTATCGATAAACAGCCGTTTGCAGAGGTACCATGAGGTATGTACAGCACCCCTTTGAGACCGTGACGCCTCCTCATATACTTTGCATACGACCTCACCGTTACCACTACTTTCGAAGCCGAAAGTATCAGCTTGGTAGCCACAAGAATCCCTACCCTATTCAATAAGCTGGGCTTCAACCTCACCTTTTCCAGATCCACCTTCTCGCCCAAATTGTGCACCGAAGCCACAACCCTTAAGCCCAGAAGTCTGCAGAGGAAGACTAGAGATAAGCCAATGAAGTTGACGTGCCTCTTCCTTCCGTAGCTCTGAAAGTGCACATTGAAATGCACCACATCAGGCTTCAGCCTCAAGATTTGTGGTATAATGCTAAGAATTGAAAAGGAATTGTCTGCTTTCCAAACCCTTAAAACCTCAACTTTAGAGCCCTCCCGTAACCTGTTCTTTGAACCATCAATCGTGTCAGCCAACACATAGACCTTATCAATCGCTGGCCTATTCGCCAATTCATTAACTAGGCTCTTCGCGTACTCACTTAACCGAGCACGATTAGGCGGATAAGATGAGATAAAGCAAATCCTCAAAAGCGTTACTCACTCAAAATTCAGCGTAAGATTCGCTACGCCTTTCTTGTCCGTTTTCGTCCATCGCTTTGGTCTGCGTAAGAAAATTAGCAATGCGGCATATAATGCAATAAACGCTTGTAAACTCCAATAGAGGTAAACAAACGGTAGCCACAGAAGATTTTTCATTCTTCGCGGTTTTGTAACGTAAATCAAAGCGAGACCACAAAGGAGCATCGTGAGAGTTGTGGTTAATGCGGCAAACTGCACGGCGATACTCCACAGAACATCAAAGGGCAAAACTGTGAAGAACGCCCAAAACATCGCGAGATAAGGTATCAGCGAAGCAATTAGAATGAAAGGACCAAAAAGCGTTGCCTCAGCGTCAAAGTTTTTCCTGCTGGGTCTAGCCATCAATCGACCATATTTGAAAGCCACTTCCATCGTGCCCCTAAACCATCTTGTGCGTTGCTTAAACAGAGTTTTTAGATCTGAAGGGCTTTCTTGCCATGCAACCACATCTGAAGCATATCTGATTTTGTAATGGTTCTCCGTAAGCCTTGCAGAAATCTCCATGTCCTCGGACAAGACAGTCTCGTTGAACCCTTCCAATTTCTCCAAGATGCCGCGACGTATGAACTGGCAGCTTCCTTTCAAGTGGACAAACAAATTTAATACGTCTTTGCCTCTGAGGTAAGCCTCGCACCACACGGCGTCTTCATAAGAGATAAACTGCGTTAGCATGTTTTCCTTGGAATTAATAGACAAAGTTTTACCTTGGACAGCAGCAACCGCTGGATCCTCAAAATAGCTGCAAGCAGCAATCAACACGTCAGCATCAGGAACACTATCTGCGTCGAACATTGCAATGATGTCACCTTTTGCATTCTCAAGTCCAAAATTCAAGGCTGACGGCTTGCCATTGGAAAATGGGCGATGCAGAATTTTCACGTCCGCATGCTCCTTCGCGTATTTCGTGCAGATATCAAAGGTACTATCGGTCGATCCGTCTTCAACTATAACTATTTCTTTCTTGTTTGCAGGATAATTCAGTCTTGACAGGGCACCCAGTAATCTGCCTATGACGTTCTCTTCGTTTTTAACTGGCACGACAATTGAAAAAGTAGGTAAAAGCTTATGTGAAAAAGTGGGTTTCTGCGGTTTTTGTCGGTTTTTTCGGAAATCCTGAATGCCAGTGGCTAAAATAGGCACGTTGTAAAGTCCCCACAGGCATATGCTCAAAAGTACCGCAACTACTACTAAACCGACTATCTCCAGCAGCATGGTGTATATTCTCTAACGACTAACTACGATCATAGTTTGAAGATTTTAGGGTCGTTAATGTGCATCACAGCCAAGAAACGTGCAAAGGACGGAGCAGAAGCCCAGCTCTCAGCAGAGGTGTTACCCCATTTCTGCGCCGCTAAGCTGAGTTTTTGGGCAAGCGGGAAACCAATTTCCCTCAAAGCCTTTGACACTCTGCTTTCCATTATTCCTTCCAGTCTTCTTGCAAGCGCAAGGATGCTCTTGGCCAAAGTGACGCTGCGAACGTTGTCCACAACCATTATCGTTAAATCAACAAGCACCCTGTCTATCCTGCGCAAAAACTTGAACCACACGCCAGACCGCATGGCTTTCTGTCTGATTTTTATTAATTGCGTTTTATCTATGAAGCAGAATGCGTGGTTCTGTGGCGCAGTATCAGACACGATTATACCTCTTGACAAGTGTTTCTTGCATGGCAAGTCCTTATGACTAACGTTTCTTACGCAATAAAAGTAATATGTAATGTTCGAAATCGGAATGCGGATAGTGCAATTTCTCACAAAGCGCAGGTAAAGCCGTTTTTCAGCATTAAACAGGCAGCACGTACACGCAACCGACACCACAGACACACTACAAAAAACAAGACAGAACTTGAAGAAAACGCCATTATTGAAGAGAACGATTTTCTTGTCTTGCTAATTGTAACATTAAAACATTAATGCTAATACTTCATGAACGCGATGAATTCTGTTAGGCTTCTTGGCTGCAAAACGTAATTCGTTCTTCTTTGTTCTCCAATTGTTGAGTAAGGTTTTGGTCCGTAGTCGTGACCCGGATACACTTCCACGTCATCAGTCAACTTTAACAGTTTGTTGAAGAGGCTGTCGTACAGGCTTCTGGGGTTGCCGCCGGGCAGGTCTGTTCTGCCGCACTCGCTCACGAACAGCGTGTCGCCCGTCAACAGTTTCTTGTTATCCACCAGCAGGCATATGCTGTCTGGAGTGTGCCCAGGAGTGTGGATTACCTTGATTGGCACGTTGCCTACGTGTATGGTGTCGCCGTCATCCACTTTGATGTCAGCGTCAATTCTTGACAGCTTATGCGCAACGGTTTTTGCGTTGAAAACGGAAAGCAGTTCTGTGTTGCCAGCGGTGTGGTCAGAGTGCCCATGCGTGTTGACGACGTACTTCAGCGTTAAGCGTTCAGTTTTGAGAACGTGGATTATTTCGCCTGCGTTGAAGCTTGAATCCACAACAGCTGCTTCCCGTGTAGTTTCGTCGGCTATGATGTACGAGAAGTTGTCGCTGTGTTGTTGAATCTGTCTGAAGAGCATTAAACGTCAACCACAAAGATGCCCATTTCAACATTTAAAAATGTATCTCCAACATGCCTCGGCGAGTTACTTCAAAAGGTTTACTTATGCGGAACAGGTTAGAACAAGACTGTGAATTTCGCATAGAGTTGGTGTTGAATTTGAAGGTGCTGTTAATAACAGGATTACTTGCAGAAGAAACTGTGAAACGTTATGCACAAAACAGTAGCGTTAAAACTGAAGTTTTAGCGTTAAAGGTTCCTGTGGCGGCATTGTTGACTCCCGCGTACATTGCCAGCGCCCTTAAGAACCTGAATAGCCGTGACTTTGATGTGGTTTTGGTGCCGGGGCTGATTCGAGGCGACGTGGCGGTTATTGCAGAAGCCACGGGGGTCCCAACGTTTAAGGGTCCAAGATACGCTGCTGACTTGCCTACTGTGCTGGACGCTGTAGGGCAAATTGAGTTGTCAACTGTGACGCCTGCTTGCGACATACTTAGTGAGGAACTTCAGCGAAAAGCTTTGCAGGAATTGGCTGTTGTGGAGAAAAACCGTGATGCTCTGTTGAAAAAGCGTTGCAACATGTTAATTGGGGAATTAGCCTTAGGCAAAGATTTTCCCATGCGGGTTATGGCTGAAATCGTTGATGCTCCGTTATTGTCGACGGATGAGATTCAGCGGTTAGCGAAGCGTTACGTGAAGGCTGGAGCGGACATTATTGATGTGGGCATGGTGGCTGGCGAATCCAAACCCGCAGAGGCTAGGCGTGCTGTTGACGCTGTTAAACGCGTTGTAAACGCGCCCGTAAGCATTGACACGTTCGATTCACGTGAGATTGAAGAAGCTGTTTCCGCTGGTGCTGATTTAGTATTAAGCGTAGACGCTGGAAACATTGAGGATATAGCGCCTTTTGTCTTTGATGCGGCAGCGGTGGTGGTTGTTCCAACAAACCAGCGTAAAGGATATTTTCCAAGCATAATTGAAGAACGAGCGAGTTTCCTTGAGGAAAACATAAAGAAAGCTAGAGAGTTGGGAATAACTAAGGTTATAGGCGACTTGGTTCTTGAGCCAACGGATGTTTTAGGGTCGCTTGTTGCTTTTCGCGAGTTTGCAGGCAGAAACCCAACCGTGCCGCTTCTTCTCGGCGTGGGCAATGTTACAGAGTTGATGGACGCGGACTCCGTAGGCGTAAACGCTTTGCTTGCGCGTTTATCGTCTGAAGTGGGTGTAAGTATCTTGTTGACAACGGAGAAGAGCGACAAGACGCAGGGGAGCGTCAGAGAAGTAGCTGTTGCTGCCAAAATGATGTTTCTGGCGAAAAAGAGAAACTCTGTGCCTCAAGACCTGCACTTAGACCTTCTTTTGCTGAAAGATAAAAGTATCCGCGAAGAACCGTACACTGAAGTTATAGAGGCAGAAACACATGTTGTAGCCGCCAGTGAAGAATCTAAACCAGTTCTTTATGATGCAAAGGGAATCTTTAAGATTGCAGTTGACCGCGTTAACGAAGCGATTGCTGCCATGCATTTTTCTGCTCTTCAAGCGGAGAAGCCCACGGTGATAATTAAAGGCAAAACTGCTGAGGGCATCTACGCTAAAATTGTGGAAATGGGCTTAATAACAAGACTGGAGCATGCTGCCTATTTGGGAAGCGAGCTGGCAAAGGCTGAGATTGCGTTGAGAACAGGGAAAGAGTATATTCAAGACAACCAGTTATTCCAAAAAACACTGTTTGATTCTCAGGCTTAATCTTTAACGCGGAAAGCCTTTTAGGCTAAAACTGCAACCAAGGCAACACGGATGCGGAGCTTATGTTGGGCGGTCTATTCGGAGTAGCTTCAAAAGGTAATTGCGCAAGGGACCTGTTTTTCGGAACTGACTATAATACTCATCTTGGAACCGAAGTTGGAGGTTTAGCGCTACTCAACGATGACATAGAAATCTTTTCTCACGACATCAGCAACAGCCAATTTAAGTCAAAATTCGGCAAACACTATGGAAAATTGAAGGGCAGATTGGGCATAGGCGTCATCAGTGACATAAAAGAGGAGCAGCCGATAAAATTTGAGACAAAAATAGGAAATTTTGCCCTCTGCACAATTGGGTTGATAAAGAACTCCAAAGAGGTGCACTCCGAACTAATCGGCAAAGGCGCAACCTTCAAAAGGTCAAAGCAAAAAAAAGGCACAGCCATTCTTAACCAAACCGAGATTGTTGGCGAGTTAATATGCACAGGAAACAGCATAGTTGACGGCATAGAAAAAATGTACAAAAAGATTGATGGGTCAATATCGCTGCTTTTGCTTTCGGAAAATGATGAGACTGTTTACGCTGCTGGCGACACGTTTCCTTTGGTGGTTGGCTCAAAAGAGCAAAGTTGGGCAGTTGCTTCTGAGACTACGGGTTTCCCAAACTTGGGATATCAGGTCGCAAAGTTTCTTGATTACCGCGAAATAGCCTCATTTGGAGAAAATGGCTTAAAGACAAGAGTGCCTACTCGTGGCAAGAAGAGGTTCTGTCCTTTCCTTCATGTTTACTCGGGTTTTCCAGCGTCTGACTTCTATGGCATAAACTCTGAAATCGTTAGAGAACGCTGCGGCGGTTTCTTGGCTGAAAACGACGACGTAAAAGCAGATTTGGTGTTAGGAATCGCTGATTCTGGTCTTCCTCACTCGGTTGGGTACGTTAAAAGAAAAATTGAGTTGGCTAAAGAAAAAGTCCAAAAACTCCTTTCAGAATTTAACCAAGGTAAGCTTAACTCAAAAGAACTTGAAACAGGCATAAACCGTGTTCTGGATTTGGTGGCTCCGCTCAGGCGTCCACTAATCAAGTACACGCCAGGTTGGGGGCGAAGTTACATTCCTCCTGTTCAACGTAAACGTGAACTCATTGCGAAATACAAGCAGATGCCTAATCCTCAGATAATAAAGGGTAAGAGCATACTTCTGGTGGATGATTCAATTAGACGTGGAACGCAGCTGCAAGATCTTCTGCGAGAGAAAATTTGGCCGTTTGAACCTAAAGAGATTCATGGGCGAATAGCGTCTCCTCCGCAACTTCACCCGTGCATTTTTGACCTGACAACCAAGAACAGCGACCTTGCCACTCATAAAAGCTTGGAAAGCATTGGGCAAGATGGAGAGTTTGCGCAGTATATTGATTCAAAAACCATGGATTACAAGAGGATGGTAGAGGAGATAAGAAGGCGCATAGGGTTCACGACGCTGCGGTTCCTTACTTTAGAGGAAATGGTGAAGGCAGTGATTGAAGCGCCAAACAACACAAACCTGAAAAAAGAAGACTTGTGCGTGTACTGCTGGACGGGAAGCGTCTAATTAGCACAGCTAAGCAATTCAGGCTTTTCCATATTGTGATGTTAAATCTACGGTACGCTTTGAAGAAAATGTGTGCTCAGTTTTTTTGTAAATTATTGACCCAGCCAATACTGTAATCATTAATATTGAAATAGCAATTATTGATGGGAACTCTGGAACTACCCACACGTTCGATTCTTTGATTGTAAGCGCAAAAGCGTTAAGAAGTTCCTCATCGCTATTGACCTGTTCTATGTGCAATCCGACTGCCAGTCCCGTTTTCTTGTCAAAATAGGCATCATAATATTCATGATATTCTGGGATGCTGCTTGTGTTGAGACCCGCCAACTCTATAACAAGATGATTTGTTTCTCTTTCAACTCCCGCATAATTCCTCAGAACGGTTTCAGTTATCGGATAGTGTTCCCCAAAAATAGGCACGGTGTCATTTGTGCTGAGATTGGCTGGATAAAAAAGATACCAGTTAACATATGGGCTTTCCTTAGAATATATGTATTCACTATTGTCAGTAGTGGATTCCGTTCCGTTATTAAAAATCGCAGTACTCTGATATTTTATTTCGTCGGCGTTAACCTGCGTAACATTAATGCGCATAGCCACCATGCGCAACATATCTAAATTTATCAAAGATGGGACGTTTGAACTAATCTGCACATCGTAAGAATACATGTCTCCTTCCTTAACTCCCGTGTTCTCTGTTGAGGCAAAAGTAGTTCCCGTTATTGAAATCAATAAGAGTATTATTAGAACCGCGGATGTGTGTTTCTTAGGCATGTGAAATCAGACTTGCTAATGGGTTCACCGCGGTTTTTATATTTTATGGAAGAGGGTTTATTCCCTGTCACGGTGAACCGTTTTTTTGTTGCCATACTCCTTGGAAAGAACGTGAAAAGTGGAGTGATGTTTGAAACTTTAAGCTATTTGAGAGTATGGTTGAACTGGGGGGTTGCTTGATGGATACAAGCACTGCTGTTTCTGTCCTTGTTATTTTAGGGCTTGTGGCTTGTTGTTAATTTAAGCCGAAATGCGGATAGCCTCGAGTTTAGGAGAAAGCGCGTGCGGTGTCTTTCATGGTGCGGGGGGTGGGACTTGAACCCACGAAGGCCTGCGCCAGAGGATCTTAAG
>CAYGYB010000001.1:0-36482 GCA_964354015.1 uncultured Candidatus Bathyarchaeia archaeon | reverse complement strand
ACGAGGCGTCCGATGAAGCCGCTGTGCACTTTGGCGGCGTTCAGGAAGGATAAGCCCATTCTTCCGTACTTGCTTTTGGCTGTTAAGTGCGCTACGAAGTTTGGCGGGGTGAAAACAACCTCGTAGGATACTAGGTTTTTGTGTTCCAAGTAGTGGACGGTTGTTTCTTCTTTAACGGTTAAGATGTAACCGTCGCCGTCTAGCAACGTGTAATCATGAGGGTATACGACCTTGTAGTTGTCGATTAGTTCTTTTAGTTTGTCTCTTCCTAAGACGCCCAACTGTTCAAGCCTCCGAACTTTTTACCAATACGGCGCTGGCGCGTTATATATCTTTTGACAAAGTTTGCGCTGAGACTAGGTCACTGACTGTACGCGTATGAACACCTAAAAAGGACATGACTGCGAATCGGGTGGATTGGCTGCTGATTCTAAACATTTCTGACTTATTACTTGGCCAAAACTTGAGTCCCCAAACCCAAAAGAATTGCAGTTTATTGCATTATAATTTAATATAGTAAAATCTGAGACTTGCGCTACACGCTTGAACAAAGCTTAAAAACAGATTCTAACATAACTAGGCTTACGGAATTCTAAGGAGAATAAGAAACAAATGCAAAATAGAGGAAAAGACGCAAAATTGACTGCGATTTTCGCTATAGTTCTTTTGATGGCTTCTATCTCTCTAATTACGTTGCAAGTTCAAGCTGCATTACCGAACCAAGAAGGCGGTTCAACGCCTGGACCTTTGGCTGCTGGTGTTACTCCTGATCTGCGGATTAAAACTCATGCTTTCCTTAGCTTCAGGCCTACCACTGTTGGCAAGGGTCAGACGTTTCTGGTTAACATGTGGCTTAATCCAGCAATGCATGCAAGCCGATACATGAAAAATTACAAAGTGACAATCACGAAGCCTAACGGAGACGTAGACGTCAAGATAATGGATTCTTTTCGTGCAGACACAACAGCATATTTCGAGTACGTAGCTGACCAAGTTGGCGAGTGGAAGCTCAAGTTTGAGTTTCCAGGAGGCTACTTCCCAGCAGGCATCTACACTCCAGCTCCTGGAGCTGTCTATGGCACTACACCAGCAACCTTTACTCAATCATGCTACTATGAACCCAGCTCAACTAAAGAACAAATACTAACCGTGCAGGAAGGCATCGTTTACTCTTGGCCTGAAGCACCGTTGCCAACCGACTACTGGACGCGACCAATTTCACTCGAGAACAGAGAATGGTGGAAGATCGCAGGAAACTATCCCGGCACCGGCTACCAAGGCTCAACCACCACCCAGGCAATCTGGGACGAACTCTACCCTGATACGAACCCGTGCTGGAGTAGTAACTATGCGTTCCATCCGTGGGTTATAGGGCCAAACTCAGCTCACATAGTGTGGAAACGCCAAGGTTCCATAGCAGGGCTACTCGGAGGACCAGCGGGCCAATTAGGCATTAGTAGCAGTCCAGGCGCTCCAAGCTTAATTTATGCTGGAAGAGCTTACGACAGTTACACAAAACCAGGGGGTTCGACATCTTACATGCGATGCTATGATTTGCGCACAGGCGAAGTTTACTTTGAAGTACCAGCAGCCTCAACTACCACCACGATGTTCGGCTTTACATTTACCACTACCTTAATGCCAACCGCCATTGCCTATGTCACAAATGCTTTCTTGGAAGTGCCTGGCGCTTCAGCAGGCAAAACCTATGCAGCGGAGCTTTTGGCCATAAGCGGCGGCCGACTGATCAAGTGGAATCCATGGACTGGAGCTATAACGCTGAACATTTCGGTTTCGCCGTTAACGGGCACATTCCACAATCAGGTGGAAGGCTACGTCTTAGGCGTGGTGAGTGGTCGCTTGATCAACTGGACCACATCTGGAACTACAACCAACGTCACTGCAAGAATAGTAAGCAATACGACATATTCGGGCAGTTTGCCTTCTTTAATCGACTGGAATGCGGGCTATGGTGCTTCGGCGTCGGCTATTACTCCTCCCGCGATGAACGCATGGTACGGAACAACTGTTCAAGGCTATAATCTGTATACAGGGCAAATGCTGTGGAACAACACAGTCCCGGACACCGCATACAGCTCATACGGCTGCGCTGTTGCTGACCACGGCAAAGTAGCTGTGTTGATGATGGGCGGCTACTTCTTGGCTTGGGATTTGGCAACAGGGAAATTAGCATGGAAAAGTGAAGCAATGGACTATCCTTGGGCCGAACCAGCTTTCGGAGCTTACTCTATACAATCAGCCTACGGCATGCTATTCCGTGAAGCCTACGACGGTGTCTACGCTTTCAACTGGACTAACGGCAAAATAGTATGGCATTACGAAGCACCAGCAAAATCCGTGTACGAAAGCCCATACATTGACAAAAACGGCACAGGCGTGTATTCTTTCAACACTGGCTCTACTATTGCTGACGGAAAAATGTGGACTTACAATACTGAGCACACTGAAAGCTGGCCTCTGACCAGAGGCTGGGGTCTTCACTGCATAAACATCACTGACGGCACGCTCGTGTGGAAAATCGGGAATCCAATGTCTCCGGGCGCCGTAGCTGACGGATACTTAGCAGCTGCCAACTCGAGAGACGGCTACACGTACATCTTTGGCAAGGGCAAAAGCGCAACCACAGTGACGGCGGGACCAAAAGCAATTACGCTGGGCGAAAAAGTCGTGGTTGAAGGCACTGTGCTAGATAAGTCTCCAGCTCAGGCTGGCACTCCATGCGTCAGCAAAGAATCAATGACATTGCAGATGGAGTACTTGCACCTGCAGCAGCCAATCGCTGGAATCTGGAACAACGAAACAATAACAGGCGTTCCAGTGTCATTAGATATAGTCGACCCTAACAACAACCCAAGTCACATTGACAATGTTATCACTGAAGGCTACAGCGGCACTTTCGGCTACACTTGGGAACCAAACATCGCAGGACAGTACAAGGTTACCGCCACGTTCATGGGTGATGACTCTTACGGCAGCTCGTTTGCAACCACTTATGTCAGCGTTAGTGAAGCGCCAGCAGCAACTGCAACACCTGAACCAACCCAACCACCACCAGACAACACTGCATTGATGTACGTCATCTTGGTAGCGGTCATCGTAGCAATCGTCATAGGCTTACTTGCACTGTTCAGGAAGCGATAACAACGTGACAAGGAAAAACCAAAACTCAACTTCCCCTTTTTTAGTCAATAATCAACGAGCGCGTTGGAAGAGGCTGAAAAGGCTTTGGGAATACAAGTGATTGCAGCTTTGCCCCAAAAAAGTTGCATCTTGCTTTTCTCCTTTAGATATTAAACCCAAAGCCTCAGCAAACCTTCACAGAAGCTATCTCGTGGCACTTCACGGTTTTTCTGCTGAAGCTAACACACCTAAATTGCGCCCTCAGAGAGGCATTTCTCTTTTTAAACAGGCATTACTATCACAGATTGCTAAGGCGTAATTGCAGGCATCATTTTTGCGCTCTTGCCGTCTAGCCAGCGTTTACATTCGAAGCCGCGTCAAGTTTAAACGCTGTTTCTACAAAAATTATATGAACAATGACAGTGTATCTAGTATACGTGAGTTGGTGTGAAAAAGCGAGTTGTTCTCTGCTTTGCTCTTGTAATCCTCGCTTTTTTGTTTGCGCGTAACAGTGGCAGCGTTCAACCCGTTAAAGCCTGTTATGGTCCATGCATAACCGCGAACATAAGCAGCACCCAAATCAACATAAACGAAACCGTAACCGTGACAGGACAGATATGCCCTCCAGCGCCAAACACGACGATTAGGGTGGCATTCACTAGACCCGATTACACTTATGTGGAACAGTACGTGTTAACTGACAGCGAAACAGGCGCGTTCACGGTCACTCAGAGGCTTGACACGGCTGGATACTGGAACATTTTTCCCATCTACGGTTTCATATGCGACAGACTGTACGCCAACGTGACAGACCCCTCGCCTCCGCTCACTCCGACGCCAATCCCGTCTTTTGTAGCGCCCTTCAAAACCAACTACCTAGTCATCGCGGTGGCTACGATTTCAGTGAGCATCGGCGTTGTAGCGGTTGCGGCTGGAACAAGAAACAAAACCAGAAAAATCAGTTCCTTCAGATTATTCGTCCAAATACTCTTCATTTTCATCCTCTTCGCAGGGGTATTCGTCGATCACCAAAATCTGCCAATCCCCGCCGCACAAATTACACCCCATGAACTCTTGGCAGGAACAAACTTGCTGGGCTTTTCCATGCCTGACGGGCTTCCAGTTCCAACCTTCGGCTGCTGGTATCCCTGCGGAAGAACCGTAACCTGTGCTCTCTGGCAGATACAAACGTACATTTACCCGTTCTGGAACACTGGAGGCGGCTGGGGAGTACAATATGATACGACAGGGTTAGAGAGGCTGGCTGTTGTCTTCGGCGCGGTGATTCTGGCCGCTGTCGTGCTTGGAAGATTCTGGTGCGGCTGGATTTGCCCCTTCGGCTTATACCAAGACCTGATTACGCGTCTTAGAAAGGCTTTGAAAATCAAGTACCGCACCTTTTCAGACAACTTCAACGAGAAATTCCATCAGCTCAGCTACGTCATCCTCGCAGCCATAATTGTTCTATGTGTTGTTTTTGGTGCACAAGCGATTGCAGGTACCCAACTAGTTTCTGGCACTGAAAAGGGCGGTTTCATTAATGCATATTTTTCGGCGCCGTTCTGCCAAGTCTGCCCCATGAAGCCCGTGTGCGTGTTGGGCGAGTTGGCGGTTGGGATTATGAAGCCAGAGTGGATTGTTAGCCCGATGGCAGGCGAGTTTTACCAGTTAGGACAATACATCACCTCGCTGAACATTGCGATTCTAGTCGTAGTCACTGCTGCAGCCTTTTTCTATAGGCGCTCGTGGTGCAGAATATGCCCACTGGGCGCGCTTATTGCGTTGTTCAACAGGTTTCCGCCGTTCAAGTGGATTTCAGCGGTGCGGTTGGACAAGACTGAGGAGAAATGCACAAAATGTGGTATCTGCAAGAGAGTGTGTCCTACCCAAGTTAAGGAAGTGTACGAGGAAAAAGGCGGAGACGTAACCACGTCCAACTGCATTCTCTGTTTGCGGTGTGTGGAGATGTGCCCCAACGATGGCTGCTTGAAATTCAAAGTAGCGGGGAAAACAGCGGTTAAGTCGCGGAACTGGCTGGAAAATTAGTGGTTACTCATGAAGAATGGTGGTTAAAGTGAAGATTGCGCGTAGAACAATTGCAGTAGCTTTCATGGCTTTGATTGTTTCAACAGTGTTCCTAGTGGGCAAAGTAACGCCAGCAATGGCGATGCAGACAGTTTTCATAAATTCGGATGGCAGCGTTGACCCGGCTTCAGTGCCTATTCAGCGTAGTGGAAACACGTACTTCTTCACTGGAGATGTTTACGCCTGTTTGATTGTAAATAAAAGTGATGTCGTGATTGACGGTGCAGGTTACACGCTTCGCGGCGCCTTGGATGAGACGCAAGAAGATTTGTGGATAGGTCAAGGACCGAACCCAGAAATATCAAATGAAACGACAGTTCCATACACCATAGGCATCGACACGGCAAGCGGAAGCGTCACGGGTTTAACTATTAAAAATTTGGGTACCAGAGATTTCAGCATAGGCATGTACATTTGGACTACAAGCAATACCATAATTGGAAACGCGGTGATGGACAACATAGTCGGCGTCTTGCTTTCAGGGTCTGATAACGATGTTGTTGGAAACTACATAGCTAACAATGAAGTGGGCATGTTTTTTGGCACCAACCAGCCTGGGAACATACCCTTGAACTTAACAGTCAGCCACAACTCCTTCAACAACAACACTAACCACTTGAACGGGTGTGTTTGCAAAGAGTACAACATGACCGAGGAGACCCACACGTGGGACAACGGCAAAGAAGGCAACTACTGGGACGACTACAACGGCACAGACGCAGACGCTGACGGGATAGGCGACACGCCCTACGTAATTGATGTTCTTAACATGGATCGTTATCCACTGATTCAAAGTTATGTGGCTCCGCCAACTGTGGCGGCGAAAGTGCCTGTTGAAACAGTAGTCGTGGCCGCTGTGTTGTCGGCAATCGTGATCGTTTCGGTTGTTGCTGTTAGAAAACGGCGGAAAAAAGCGTAGTTCTGTTTCTCACACGAGTTTTCAGCGCGCGTTTATGTGAGGGTGGCAATTACTGCGGTGATTAATGTGCCGATGCCGAGCACGATGAGGATTGCGGCACCGCCTATAGCTATCCATTTCCTGAATAGAGGCGCTTTGCTGAGAAGCCAACCAGTTATTCCGCCCAGCAGCAGTATTGGCGATAGAGCCGTTCCCAAACCAAACAAGACTGCCACGGCAAAACTATCAAGCGGAGCCGCAAAAGGCACCGAGTACAACAGCAGCATCAGCAGCGGCGGACACACGACCAGTCCTCTGCTTAAACCTAAAGTGAAGGCGCGCACATCAAAGCGCCTGCTCTTGCTTGCGTTATCCAGTGTTTCGGCTTCTTTGGGGTTGTACTCGCAGGAAGCTGACCTGTTCTTTTGAAGTATACTCACGCCTATTGCGATGGTTACTATGCTTAAGGCGTATGATGAGTATTCTTGAAAAGAAGAAATTGCTGCTTCATCTACTAAAAACCTGAATACACCGCTAAGTACGCCGATTAATCCGCCAACTAAAGCGTACGCGGTTACGCGTCCTGAATTATAAATCAAAGTGACAAGCACGCCTCTGCGGAAACCTGCGCCTATGCCTGCGATGTAGCTTGCAATGTAGGGTAGGCAGGCTGAAGTGCAGAACACTAAGCCATATAACACTCCAACCGCGAACGCCTCAAGATACGGGTTTGCAATCTCAGGCATCAACGACATTTTCGAATTCTCACGGTTTTTTATATAGAAAAACTAGCGCAGGTAACAATTTAAAGATTACACAACTCGCCGCTGCACAGCTTGCACCATTCTACACCTGAAAACGGGCATATTTGGAGCCTAATAGCGGTTCTATGCAGAAACCTATAGAGGGTCTACTTTTCCACAGGCTATCTGCACAGCGCAGTCTCCAGAATGCGCCTATAGCATGAAAGAAACAATCAGCCCTGAAAAATCAACTTTAAATCACGCATCGCAAGTTTAAATAGCCACGCAAATCTAGAATTATAACGTTAACTCCGTGAGAAAAATGTTAGACATCAAACTCATCCGAGAAAAACCGGAACTTGTGAAGAATAACATAGACAAAAGAGGAAACCCAGAAAACCTCAAGATGCTTGAGGAACTAATAGATGTTGACAGGCAATGGCGGCAGAACCTAACGAAGCTAAACGAACTTCGCCACGAAAGAAAGGTGGTAACCACTGAAATTGCCCTGCTGAAAAAAGCTGGAAAAGACGCGCTTGGCAAAGTTGAGAAAGCAAGACGAATCGACGCTGAAATCACAGGTGTAGAACAAGAGGTAGCCAAAGCAGAAGAGAAAACGCGCGATTACCTCATGAGACTGCCAAATTTGCTGCATGAAACCGTGCCGGTTGGAAAAGACGAAAACGACAACGCCCAAGTAAGAACATGGGGCGCCATCCCCAAATTCAACTTCCCAATCAAGAATCACATAGATTTGAGCCTAAACTTGGATATAATTGACATTGAAAGGGCCGGCAAGGTCTCAGGCTCCAGATTCTTCTACTTAAAAAAGGAAGGCGCACTTTTGGACATGGCGCTGATAAGTTTTGCTTTGGAAGAAATCGTGAAAAAAGGCTACTCACCCGTGGAACCGCCATATCTGATGCGGCGAGACGCGTACGAAGGCGTCACAGCCCTAAGCGACTTCGAAGACATGCTATACAAAATCGAAAACGAAGACCTGTACCTAATCGCAACTTCAGAGCATCCTATGGCTGCAATGTTCAAGGATGAAGTGTTAAAAGAAGAAGAGTTGCCGCTTAAACTCGCGGGGATAAGCGCGTGCTTCAGGAAGGAAGCTGGCGCCCACGGCAAAGACACCCGCGGAATATTCCGAACTCACCAGTTCAACAAGATAGAACAGTTTGTTTTCTGCACGCCCGAAGAATCATGGAAACTACACGAAGAACTTATTCACAACGCGGAGGAACTTGTCCAAAAACTCGGTTTACCTTACCGC
The DNA here is from genome assembly GCA_964354015.1 of uncultured Candidatus Bathyarchaeia archaeon. Taxonomy (GTDB): domain Archaea; phylum Thermoproteota; class Bathyarchaeia; order Bathyarchaeales; family Bathycorpusculaceae; genus JAOZHU01. The sequence goes on along the minus strand of CAYGYB010000001.1, from coordinate 28,336 downwards.
GTAGTCAACGTGTGCACAGGCGACATTGGAACAGTAGCAGCCAAAAAATACGACATTGAAGCGTGGATGCCCGCTCAAAACGCGTACAGAGAAATAGTCTCATGCAGCAACTGCACAGATTATCAGGCTAGACGCTTAAACATACGGTACAGAGAAAAAGAAGGCGCACCCACAAAAGGTTTCGTTCACACCTTGAACTCTACAGCCATAGCCACTGGCAGAACCATCGTCGCAATTTTGGAGAATTTCCAACAAGAAGACGGCTCAATTGTTGTCCCGAAAGTTTTAAGAAAATACATGGGCGCCATCGAGAAGATAAGCTTAAAGCGGTAAACCTTTTAATATCGCCTTGTGAATCACCAAGGTACGTTCGGAGGATAAACTTGTCTTCAAAAGCGAAACACGTGCGCGATAAATGGCGAGGCAAAGCATGGTACATGGTAGTGGCGCCGCCATTCTTTGGAAACATCGAATTAGGCACAGTGCCAGCAGAAGAAGAGGAACGACTTATCGGAAGAGTTGTTGAAGCAACCCTTTATGACATCACAGGCGACTTTTCCCATCAATACTTGAAGATGTTTTTCCAAATTAACAGGATGGATGGCAAAACCGCGCACACGCTGTTCAAAGGTCATGAGTATTCGCGTGATTATTTGCGAAGTTTGGTTAGGCGAAGAACAACAAAAGTTGACGGGCTTTTCAATTTAACCACAAAAGACGGCTATAAACTGCGAATTGCGGTTTCAGGTCTCACGCTTTCGAGAATTAGAACATCTCAAGAGAAGGTCATCCGCAACATTATGACGAAAACTATCAACGAAAAAGCCGCTGCATTGACCTTGGACCAATTCGTTCAAGAAATGGTTCTCGGAAAAATAGCTTCAGACATTTACAATGAAGCTAAGAAAGTGGCGCCGCTCAGGCATGTGGGCATCAGAAAATCCAAACTAGTTGCGCAGCCAGCTCAGGCACCACTGCAAGAAGCACAACAAGAAGCTCAACAGGCCTAACACGCAGAAGAGCGTTCTTTCCGAAAGCATCAGCGCCTTCTTCACAATTCTCCACCGTGCTTGCTGATGCGAAATAGCTTTTAGAGGCGAAATTAGCTTAGATGTAGAGGTTTCTCAAAGAAGCCAATAGGGAAGTGACATGTTTGACTGGACATGCAGGCGTCCATGAAAAAGGAACACTCTCAGTTTTAGACCTACTAAGCAGCATCAAGAAAAGCAGTAATTTCGAGAAAGCTGGGGCGATAGCTCTTTTCATCGGCGTAGCTCGCGGCGAAACCTTGAAAGGAGAGAAAGTGCAGAAGCTAACGCTGGAAGCGTACGAAGAAAAAGCCAACGAAGTTCTCGCGAAAATTTGCGATGATTTGTCCCAGAAACCAGGCATAGTTGATGTTCAAATTCACCATTTACTCGGGGAATTCAACATCGGCGAAGACCTTGTGTACGTTTCAGTTGCTGGCTCACACAGGACGGATGTTTTTCCAGTTCTGAGAGAAGCTGTGGAGAGATACAAAAAAGAAGCACCCATATTCAAAAAAGAACGAGTCATTAACGTGAAAGGTTCAGCAACAGAGTACTGGGTTTCAGAAAAAGAGAAGCAAAAGCCATAGCGCAGGCTTTAGCGTGAAAGACCATGATTACTGCTTTAGCGGGTGGAGTGGGCGCAGCGCGGTTTCTCACGGGACTCGTGAAACTCGTTAACGAGGAAGACCTATCGATAATCGTGAACACTGGCGATGACATTGAACTGTTTGGTTTGCACGTATCCCCAGATGTTGACATAGTTACCTACACTTTAGCAGGCATTGTCGATGAAGCGAAAGGCTGGGGAATCAAAGGAGACACCTTCCAATGCCTAGAAGCTCTCAGGAGGCTTAATCAAGAAGTCTGGTTCGCCATTGGCGACAGGGACCTAGCTACTCACATTTTCAGAACCAACCTCCTAAAAGGAGGACGCAAGCTATCTGAGGTTACTGCTGAAGTCGCTCGAGCATTAGGGCTTAAAATGGCAATCTTGCCGATGACTGATGACAAGTTTGAGACCAGAATTGTGACGAGAGCGGGATCACTTCACTTTCAAGAGTATCTAGTTAAGAGAGGCGCAAAAGACGAGGTGCTTGGCGTTGAGTTTCTCGGCGCTGACAATGCGAAACCAGCGGCAGGCGTGATAGACGCGGTTATGAACGCGGAGTTAGTGATAGTTTGCCCCAGCAACCCAGTAGTCAGCATAGGTACGATTCTTGCTGTGAAGGGAGTTAGAGACGCCTTGAAGCAGACTGACGCCAAAAAGATAACTATAAGCCCAATAGTTGCTGGTGCGCCCATTAAGGGTCCAGCGGACAAACTGCTACGCGGCTTAGGGCTTGAAGTTTCCGCGTACTCCGTGGCTAAACTCTACGCGGATTTCCTCGACACGTTCATTCTTGACACTGCTGATGCTGCTGAGAAGGGGAGAATAGAGAAACTTGGGATTGAAGTGAAAGTGGCGAACACTATAATGCGAACTTTGGAGGATAAAGTTCGATTGGCAGAAACTGTTCTGGAAGGCTAATTCTGGGAAACGATAGGCGCCATATAGACTAAAGTGTAATCTATGTAATATTTGGAAATGGCAAATAAGCAAGAATCTCGGTAAGTTCACAGGTATTAATGCTGCACAAGAGAAGGGTTATATGTAACTGTAGTCCTACAAGGAGATATTTATAAAGGGCAGAGCCTTTTGTTACATGGTAAAAGAATACGGAGGTGAAAGCTAAAATGAGCGAGATTAAAAAGAATAACGTGCTTGAAGCGTGGGCTGAACGCTACGATGAGGTTAAGCGCTGGCTTACGCGCATTCAGGAGAAGCAGCTAAACGCTTTTGACCTTTACCGCTTCTGCCAGTGGAGCGGAAAGTCACCAACGGAGCTGCTGGCGCTTAAAAGTAACCCAGCAAGCAAAGAAGCTGAGGCGCTATTAGACGATTTTGTTGCTGAGAACAAAGCAGGCTTCAAGAATTCCGTTAAGTTCCGCGTTACAACAGCAGTTAAGAGTTTTTTTAAGCATAACTACTGCGACTTAGCCAGAGCGTGCGGAGTTGTTCAACTTGAGAAAGTTAAGCCGTACAATAAGCCCTCTAAGCAAAACCTACGTAAACTGTGGAGTTGGTCGTCGAACTTGCGAGATAAAGCGCTTATCACTTTCGTCAACTCAACCGCTATCGCCAAGGAAACGCTGTCGCAACTTAAATGGAAGCACATTCAAGACGATTGGGAACAAGCGGATTTACCGTGCATAAACCTTCCGTCAGAGATTTTGAAAGGGCACGGACGCGGACGCTACAAGGGCGTTCAGCAGATAACTTTCTTAACGCCGGAAGCAGTTAGAGACTTAAAACTTTACAAAGAGTGGATTGAGCAGAAACTTGGGCGAACTTTAACTGCTGAGGATAACGTGTGGCTTGAAACCCGCGCGCCTTTTAAACCGCTGGCTTACGAGGAGTATGGCAAGCTAATCTGGCGTTTAAGTAAGGGAGCAGGCGTGCAGTTTAGCTTGCATGATGCGAGGCGCTACGTGAACACGGCGCTTGAGGAGATTGGTATGGTTCCAAACTGGGCGCGCAAAATCAGAGGACGCAAAGTTAAGGGCGAGGAAGCACCGTACAGCCAACCCGCTATTGATCAGTTACGCGCAAAGTTTGCCGAAGCCGTGCCGCTTTTAGAGTTTACGGCTGATAAGAAGCAAGTGCCGAAAGAGGTGTCCGAACGCTTGGCACAGTTGGAAGCTGAGCAGCAACAACTTAGACGGCGATGGATGTTGCTTAGAGATAAAAAACATGTAAATCCTGAATGCACTAACGGAAGACACTGCGGAGAAGAATTCAAGCAGATTGCAGAGAACGAACTATTGAACTATCTTAACGAGGGCTGGACGCTTATTCATACGCTGCAAGACGGACGCGCCATCGTAAAGCGTGACTAATTTTTTTTTGCAAAGCGCGTAACGCGTTTAATGCTCTTGCTAACCAATCGGCGCAAAAACAAAGGGAACAGTAATCAGAGCTTAAAACGCAATTTGTCTGAGAGGTCTATAAATCTTATACTTCCAGAACAAGTAGATTCAGTTTGTAATTTAAGTACATTTACGAAAGAGACAGAAATAGGAACCTCTCAGACAAAACGTGAAACAAGCTCTGAACGCGATGAGCAAAGGAAGCACTAAGCACCATGTTCCCTCGCTTCCCTGTGCAACCCTACCCGCATATTCTGGGAGCAAAGTTTGCAAGACTTGCTCGCCACGCGATAGCACTAATCACCGCACTTAACTTAGAGAACGACTAAAGCTCCAAACCAGTGACCCACAAGTCTCATAACGAATGCTCTGATTCAAAAAAGGACGCTGATTCTTTGAGTGCATAAAGTAGCAAAGTTCCCTTGTGCAGCGCTTCAAGAAGCGTATGTACGTAGTAACGTGGTTTGTTCACAGCTAAGCCCCTTGTGCTGTTGTGCTTTGTGTGCAGGTCTATCTGCACACAACTTGAATTAAGCTCTGTTGACGCTGTTCGCGCAGATCTATTTACGCGCAAGCAAGCTTCTGCGTGCGTGGTAACGCGCATTTTAGTCAGAGTTGGAGACGCTTAATCATCGCGGCGCTGCGAATTACTCACTAAAGGCTCTTTCATCATGATAAGCTCACGCGCGCTCTTGGCTCTTGTCTTCGTCCAACTCTTCGCGCATGCTATTGAACTGCTCGAGTGCTGATTGCAGGTTTTCTGCGATTTCTGCAGCTAAGACTTCAGGGGCTGGCAGGTTCTCTGTGTCTTCAAGGCTTTCGTTCAGCATCAACGTAAACGCTAAGAATCCGGTTAGCGGGCTTACTTTACTAAGAGAGGGTTAACCAAACGCATAATACTCCATGAATTATATCACCATTTGGTTGATTCTAACAGTTTAGACCTTCTTGTTAGGGTGGAGGAAAAGGAAGCAAACAGTTATGCGAGAGATTTTGTGACCAATATTTAACTTTCTTCCTTTCTTAAGAGGATGGACTCACCTTTTGGTGATGAATTTACGGATCTTACTCTATCAAAAATTCCTTTCTTTTCCAGTTTCTAAGAACACTCACAACGTCCACCAAAGAAAGTTGAAGAGCAGTGGCTTTGGCTATTCTTTTCAAATACCGAATAGCCAATGTGCAAATAATGGCAAACTCGCTTCTTAAGTCCATTGATAACCTTCGGTCAAGTCTTCGGTCGATTTGGGGTTCACATGAATTTCATTGAAATGAACACCCACTATTTGGAAAAGTAATATTAACGTCAGATGCCATATTCAATTGAACTCTTTGACGATAGAGCGTGAATCTCGGACGTGAGAATTAGGCATGAACATTAATTTGAAGAAGGCAATTGTCAAGTACATTCAGGACAATGACCCTTCAGGAGAGATAGTTTCCAAACTTGTTCCTAACAGTGATTTTCAAGGAGGTAAAATAGAGTATAATTCTTCGAAGATTGTTCTTCACAGGGCAATATCATCGTTAATAGATGAGGAATATGTTCGCGCTTACCTCACAGTCCGTTTAGTTAAGGAGCTGAAGTATCCTGTTTCATCGATAGAAATGGAAAAAGAGTACTGCATAGGGAGACCTAAAGAGGCAAAAGGCAGAATTGATTTAATAGTTAGAGACAAAAGGAAACCAAACATTGCTTCAACCTATCTTTTTGTTGAAATTAAGCCACCCGAGAAATTTGAAGAGCACCGTTCAATGATTAAGGGACAGCTATTTGATATGGCAAAGCAGGAAGCGCCAGTAAAATATTTAGTTTATTGCACCTCAGAATTATCTAATGGCAGGATTCAAGACAAAACACTCCTTATCGACAATGAACGTTTTAAGGACTTTGAAAATTGGGAAAAAAACGGATCTCCAAGCCTGAATCGCCTTCCTGTCGAATACGGAATTGCAACTAAAACTCTTTATGTTAAGGGAGTAAGCGACCTTGATACTTCGCTTGAAAGAGAAGACTTCCGAGTCCTGAGAGTAGAGCTGCACGAAACCCTCTGGGGCGGTGGAGGAATGGCATATAACCAAATTTTCATCAACTTGGTAAAACTGTTTTTTGCCAAAGTTTACGACGAAAACGAGTGTGCAGACGGTGAATCTTACCGCTTTCAGATTGAATACAAAGATGGTATTCCACAACCTCTTGACGAAATATACGACAAGGTAAATACTCTATATAATGACGCGCGAAGAAAATACCTCGGGATTCCTGCTGATGTTATCAAAAACTCGACAGGGATAGACAAAGACATAATTCCAGACTACAAAATTGCTTATGTTGTAGACCGACTTCAAGGATTTTCACTCGTTGAAAACAAACATAAGGAAGAAGGCGATTTACTGGGCGAATTTTTTGAAAACATAATAAGTAAAGAATTCACCCAAACAAGGGGTCAATTCCTTACCCACACAAACATTGTGCGTTTCATACTCCTTGCTGTAGGTCTCCCAAATCTTGTGGCGAAAGAGATTAACGACCAAACCCGCTTGCCTTTCATATGCGATCCTTCAGCTGGCTCTGGTACCTTCCTAATAGAATGCATGAAACTCGTAACGAGAACTATTAAAGAAGACAATTTCGCAAAAATACGCGGATCAAAGCGAATACGCGAGCTTATTGCGAGTTGGTCCCCCGCAATTAAGGAGAATATATGGGCAAGAGAGTATGTTTATGGAATAGAACCAAACCCTGATTTAGCACTGACAACCAAAGTTAACATGGTTTTGCACGGGGATGGAAACCTAAACATCTTCCAAAAAGACGGTCTTCTCGAATTTGAAAACTATCAGTTGCAAGATCGTATTAGTGCTTTGTCAAAATCTGGCAACTATGAGACTCAGATATATGATAAACCTGTAAATGAGCAGTTTGATCTGGTGGTTTCAAATCCTCCATTCAGCGTTACACTCGATCCCGAAACTAAGAAGGGGCTAAATGATAGATTTATGTTTGCTGATAACCAAAATTCTGAAAATCTGTTCATAGAGCGCTGGTTCCAATTACTCCGCGAAAACGGTCGCTTAGGAGTTGTATTGCCTGACAGCGTGCTTGATACTGAAGACAACCTCTACATTCGAAAGTTCCTCTATAGACATTTCGAAATCAAAGCTATAATCTCTCTTCCGTTCCTTGCTTTCAAGCCTTTTACGCCTACCAAGACGAGTCTACTAATTGCAAGAAAGAAAACGAGAGAGGAGGTTAAAGAATATGATCGCATTTGGAGAGAAGAAACAAAAGAGTATCGCAAACTTCGAAGTGAGATTGAAAGAATTGTTCTCACTGGACAGGTGCCTCTCGATGATTCGGACAAGAAAATCTTCTTAACTTTTTTGTCGGAATTCATGACGGAAGCTGATGCGGCAAATCTTGACGCCAACGCCATTAAAGAAACGTATGAAGATATTTTATCTGAACTTCTGAAGAATATTGACTGGTGGGTTTTCAGTAAAGTAAGCCGAAGGCTCGATTATAAGATATTCATGGCGCACGCAGATGAAATCGGGTACAAGCGAAGCAAAAAGCAAGGCGAACTGCATAGACCAAATGAGCTCTTTGCAACTTCCCTGAGCGCCGCCAAAAATGGAACTGACTCGATTCCAAATATCCTTGATAGTTTTTTGGCATTAAAACCGTGGGACTGTTAAATTTTGGTATTCTCGTTTGTCACATCCTTTTCCAATCTGGGTCTTAGGTCGAGCCGTAGGCTTGGTGCCAGATACAGATATTTTGTAGATGAATTGGACTCTGTCATTTTTCTTAACAGCACTCTGAAGCCAACAAGAGTGATCGACCTTATTTTCTCCCTGAAAAAAACAATAATAAAAAAGGGAACTCTTGATACGGCACGTGTTCTCATAGAGCTTGAAGACGTCAAGTCGAAGACATCGGCGCTTCTATCCGAAAAAACCGTGATAGAAGTAGGGTCAAACAAATTGGATTTTGCAGACGCCGACATTCTCATCGCCAAGATTGAGCCAGAACTGGGAAAAATACTGATCAACAGAAAGGAAAAGTTATGGATAGGTTCAACAGAATGGATTCCACTAAAACTTAATAGCGAAAAAGTAACTGCCCCATTCTTTAAATATCTCCTGCTTAATCCGAAGGTTCTGACTTCTTTAGGATTGCTGAAATCTGGAAAAATACAAGCGCGTTTGCCAATAGAAGAATTGTTACAGCTAAAGCTTCCAATTCCATCAATCGAAACTCAGGAAAACATTACCGCTGATTTATTAGAGATTGACGGAAGGATTACGACCATCACCAAATCAATTCGTCCAATTTCCCAAATATGCGATGACACCTTCTTCAGAGTATTTGGATTAACCGTTCCAAGAGGTGTTGTTAGCCGCTTCCAAACTTCGTTTAGTCAAATAGGTTCTAACCGATTGATGAGAGTTGGTTTTAGACAAAACATGTTAACGACAAAAATAAAGGAAATGCAAGATGCTATTCCTGAATGGGTCTCTTTGTCTTCTTTGGCTACCGTGCGCGGAGGGAGGCGCTTGAAGAAGGGTAGCGGATATTCGTCTGGGGTCACTAAATACAAATATTTGCGGAATACAGACATTGTAGATGGAGAAGTCAATACAAGAGCCATCAGATATATCTCTGAAAAACAACACGCTTCGATCGAGAGATATCAAGTCTTTGAAAACGAGATTGTCATGGCTATAGCTGGAACCGTGGGCAAAGTGGCAATTATTCCTGAAGGGCTTGGAACCAGCAACTTAACAGAGAATTTAGCTGTACTTTCTCCTAAGGATTCAGTGGAGCCGAAATATCTGTTTTGCTTGCTTAATTCGTCAATTGTGCAAATTCAGATTCAAAAAGAAATGAGTGAACTAAGACAACAAAAGCTTGGTCTTGCCAAAGTTCGCAACTTGAAGATCCCCAAGCCACCCGAAAAAAAGGAAGACCAGCTTCAAATCGTAGATCAAGCTATGGCTGAGATAAATCAGATGAGAAAACAAAAAAACGAGATCACCGATTTATTACATCTTGCTGTAAAAGAAAAAGTCGAACCAAGACTTATGGAAGATATTCCAACTAAAATTTGATCAAAGCGCGCGCTTGTTATTTTAACTCACCTCTCCACAGATTGGAGAAGTCGTTGCCACAGTTGTCTTATATTTGCAATGGCGCATATCTTAATAGAATTCAGTCCCATAATTAATGAGAAAGGCGCCTTCAATGATGAACTCAATTGCCGATAATGGTCTTGCTGATATGGAAAAGAAGCTTAAATACTATACACAAAATGGAATTGCCTACGATTCGAATGATTTCTTGGAAGAGCATATAATATCCATTAAGCCTGAAGCCTCGCATATCAGACCCTTGAAAAGAATCGACAACTTTTGCGGAACCTTTGTCGCTGTTGATTGCTCGACAAGGACGCTCAAAAGAGCAAACAACTGGGGTGTCTACCTTATGCGGACAGCCCATGTCTTTGTTAAAGAACGAGAGGTGGAATGGAACTATGAGGAGAGGCTGTTCACAGCAGTTGGAGACACAAAAACGCGAGGCAATTTCCTTACAGATTACAGAATCGAACTGGAAAGCGAGCTCGCTTTGAAACTTCTAAAATCAGGAGACACCAACTGTAATGAAGAAGAAAATGCAACCAACTACGTGTTGCTTGACGGCGCAGGTTATTTTGGTGGTAGAAGAAATTTTAGACTATCCTTGTATGAAAAGTGCGAGAAAATGGGGATAGTCCTCTTGGCATTGAGCAAGAACTCGCCGCTTCTTCACGATGAAAAAGGCAGAGACTTTATAGCAAACGCAAGTTTGCTTTCGCCTTACGACATCTGGACTTATCATCCCGTTAGAACTGCTGATAGGGGGAAACATCTCTTTGGGGACATATCGTTAGTCAAATTATTCGAAGGAAGTCAACGCGTGTTTCGATGTGACGTAATGGAGTATTTGAAAGGTCGAAACGTAGCGGAAATTCTGTCGCCATTGACTGCGGTTTCAGGAGATGCTCGTTGTTTGGGATACCCAGTTCCTCTATACCTTGCGCATGAGTTCTCGGGTCCTTCAGACACTGCACTTCTTCATTATTACGACATTGTTGAGGACAGACTGAGAGAGGCAGGGTTATCGAAAATGCTGCGTTTGGAGGAGCAATCTTGTAGTTTTGCGGATGAACTTCATGGAGTTCAATATGCGTTTAGAAGAGAAGGAATAGGAGATTATGTCTAAATCTATTGGATTTGTTTGTGGAACAAAGAGCGACACTGTAAAATTCTTTTTGGACAAAACAGCCCGAATTTCTTTTGGGCAAATTGTCCGTATTGACTCTGTTGAAAGCATCTTTTATGCAAGAGTTGTCAATGCAGAAAGCAGTTCAACACTGCAAACTACTGAACAACTAAGACAGGCAGAAGGTAAGGAGGTCTTTGGTCCATACTCCTGTTTCAGGAGCGTTGAAGCAGTACTGTTTTTGGAGAGGACAGATAATCGAGTACGATCACCGACATTCAACCCGAATTACAATGACCAAGTCTTTGCAACTGGCGAAGAAGACCATTCGATTCTCAAACTTGCAGGCGATATGAATCTTGGGCTGATGCGTTCTGGAAAGCAACTGTTAGGTTTAGTGGGGATAGACATTGACTCTCTTCCCCGCATGATGGGCATGTTTGGGATGACAGGGTCTGGAAAGACAAATACAGAACTGATTTTGAACGCTCAATTAATTGACAACAGCCCGAAGACGGTTGCGTTAATATTTGATTTTGCAGGTCAGCTTTTTGAAGGAAAAGAAATCAAACCTCAATGCGGTTTGAAAGACCATCCCTTATTCCACACAAAGGTTAGGTACTATTCTGCAAGAGACAAGAAGCTAATGGTTGGTTTGTACACAATCAAACCTGAAAAGCTTGCAACTCTTTTCTCTGATGTATCCCTTCCACAAAGGCGACTTGCACGGTCTCTCTACAAAGCACATGGAAATAGGTGGATAGAGGAGGCTCTGAAAACTTTTGAAGCAGGAGGAAAATTCGAAACAAAAGGACATAAAGAAGCAGTTGGAGCGCTTATGCAAAAGCTGTCCTCTCTCCCAGAGGACCTCTTTCCCCCATCTGACTACAGTGTTATCGATAATATCTCACAGAACATATGTGAAGGAATAACATGCTTAATTGACATATCGGGACTTCGCGATGAGGACCAAAAACGAATCGTATGTATGATAGCTTCCACCGTTGCTGAGAAATACAAGCACATGTGGGAAGAGAAGTATGAAGAATGGCAGAAGCTTCCGACCCTGCTGATAACGTTGGAAGAAGCGCATGAGTTTCTTGACCCAGCCAAACCTCGAACTATCTTCTCGGACATAGCTTTGACATACCGTAAATATCGAGTCGGATTAAATGCTGTTACTCCTCGACCCTCCAGAATCGACTTTGATGTTTTCGCCGAATTGTGGACAAAAGTAATAATGAAAACAGAACTGAAAAACGACAGAAAATACTTGACAGACAATACGCCTTACATGGAATACAGCGATACAGAAATAAAGATGCTGGACATAGGTGAAGCCTTGCTCATATCAGAACCCAAAATACGATTTGCCGTGCCAATAAAAGTCATTCACTACCCACAATATTTAGCCGAGAGAGAAAAAGAAGACTACGGGCTTCCAGACTCCAACGCACTAAAAAACATGGATGACCGTTTGAAAAAGCTAAACAAACAGGGCAAGTCTATATTCGAGCCAGAATGAAATACCGTGCTTTTTAGAAAAGCCGCAGTCGCAATGACAAGTTAAGCAAGTTCGCATTGATTAGTTTGGGTGTCATTGAGCCAGACCAGCATAACAATGTTCGGAAGTGCAGAAGCTGTGGGTATTACCCCGATTGTGAGTACAAAGTGTGAGGGTTTAAGAATGCTTAAGGATGCAAGAGGTAAATGGAAAGAAGAGTTAGAAATCAGCGAAGCCTTATGGAGAACAATGATGCAGGAGACACTTAACGGAGTAAATGCCCTGATAGATTCAGTGGAGAAACTTCTGAATAATGGTGGGGATGCTTCAATTTGTTCGGGACTTTACATGTTCGCTGTAGAGGAATATGGAAAGCTTCTGTTGTTAAAAGACTGTACTCCTACATCTGGAATGGTCAGGATACAATACAAAAACGGCTTCCGAAGCCATACTGCTAAGTTTGAAAAAGCAATACAGACACTTCCAAAAGAATGCATTACTCTCCATGAAGGCGCATTCGATAGGTCTGCCTTTGACCCGCAGGCATTTGATACAGATGAGATTGCAGATTGCGAGACAAGACAAGCGGTTTTTTACTCAGATTTTACAATGGACGGACAATATGTTAATAGAACGCCAACAGTTGATGTGGATTTACTCAAGAAAGCTGTGGCTCAGCTAAAGACTATTGCGATGGGAACAGCTATCCCTTGAGCTACTGAGGACACCCAATTCATGATTCAAACCACCATCAATAGGCATGACTTGATTTTTACTACTACCCTGTCTTCTCATCTTCATTCATAGCCTGTATGCCCTGAATCCTGTATACTGTCCTGCTCTGTCCTGTCTTTTCCCAGTATCAGTCGTTGGGTTGGTTGGTTGGTTGGATTAAAATTTAATCCCAACACTTCACTTTTACTGTACTCTCCCACCTGCGCTGGAAAGTCGTTCCAGAAACAGCTTTAAAACAGCTAAAACGGCACTCTATTAATCCCTCAATAAATTGGGAGAAGTGGGAGAAATTGTCTCAAAACACGTTAGTTAAGCCTATTCCCTCTCAAACTCTGCTCTCATCAAACATGCGAAACATAAACCAGCTCTTTCCAGGCTTCGCGACAGGCGACTTCGCCCTAATCTACGGCTCACACGCCGTCCTATCCCTCTCATCACTACTCTGTATAAGAGCACAGTTACCACCTCAACTCGGCGGCTTAGGAAGCAACGTAGTCTTCATCGACGGAGCAAACACTTTCAGACTATACCAAATAACACGCTTAGCCCGACTTCACCAACTAGACCCAAAACAAGCGCTAGACCGCATTTACATTTCCAGAGCATTCACAGCCTACCAAATGGCTTCGTTGATATTGCAGAAACTCGAAGACGCCGTCAAAACATACAACGCGAAACTCGTAATAGTCTCAGACATAGCCGCCATGTTCCTAGACAAAGACGTTGAAGACGAAGAAGCCAAGCGCATTTACAGCCAAATCACCACTCGCCTATCAAACTTCGCCCGAGAACACCAAGTCATAGTAGTCGCCACTTACCCGCCACACACAGACAACCAACGCAACCTCTACCTTCAAGCATTAACCTCAGGAAGAGCAAACGTAGTCATAGCCCTGAAACAAACAAAATACGAGCGAGAAATAATTTTAGAAAAGCACCCTATCTTCACATTGGGCTCTGCTGAATTGCCTTCTGAAACTCTTCCGTTAACAGCATTCATGGAGACGTAGCCAGATGGGCAAAACCGTTGAAACCTACCGCATGGCATTAGAAGACGAAATCCGAAGATGGAACGGATTCGCCAAAGCCTTACGCAGCGAAGACAAAGAAGCCTTCGAAACGCTGATGGATGCTTGCCGAAGCTACGCGTCAGCAGGAAGCAATGCTGTTCAACCCATACTCTTCGAACCCATGATAATGTCCATGCTACTCTCACAGCAGATACGCCTCCAGAAGCTACAGAAGGAATTAGATGCAAACAAACACACAGGCAGCACCTGACCATGTTAAAGGCTGGATACTTGACGCTTACCCCGCAGGCGAAGGCGAAATAGCCGTCTGGATAATCAGCGAAACAGGCGAACGCATCAAACTCACAGACAAGTTCCAACCCAAAATCTACGTTTCAGCCAAACAAGACGAACTGGAACGCTTAGTCAGCCGACTATACAAGAACCAAGCAATAGCTTCTTGGAGCTTTGCCTACAAGTACGCGCAGCCAACAGACACTGAGAAATCCAGAGTTTTAGAGCTTATGCTGAAGGATTGCAGAAAAACGCGGTCGCTCACTCGCAGCATCTTGAAAATGGGTGATTACTTGCGCTATGAAGTCCACAACTGCGACTTAAACGGAGACCGCGTCTACTTCTTCAGCCACGACATATTTCCACTCGCGCTGGTAGAAATCAAGACCGAAGAGACAGGGCTAAACTACACGCTTCTTGACTCAGTAGCCAGCACAGACTACGCGATTCCAAAACTGCAGGTTATGACGCTTAAAGTGGAAATCGCCAAAAAAGGAAAAATCGCCAACTTCAAAGATCCCATAAGCACAATTAACGCAACTCAAGACCAGAAGGAAATATGCAGTGATTCTGGTGATGAAACAGATAAACTACTCCAACTCGTCAAAGCCGTCAAAGAGCTTGACCCTGACATCATTATAACCCAAGGCGGCGACTCATACCTTTTCCCTTATCTTATTCAAAGAGCAACCCTGAACAATGTTCTTGACGAACTAATCCTCAGCAGAGACAATATTCCATTTGCTCCGAAAACGCCTACAGGCAGAACATTCTTCTCGTACGGGCGCACATTCTACAGAGCTGGCGCCATCCGACTTTACGGGAGAATCCATGTTGACCAAAACAACACGTTTATCCTGTCTGAAGCAGGATTCGACGGTTTAATCGAGATAGCCCGCACATGCAGAGTACCTTTGCACACGGCTGCACGGTCATCCATAGGCTCAAGCATGTCCTCGCTCCAGTTCTATCAAGCCATAAAAGACGATGTGCTAATCCCGAGAAACAAGAGCATACCTGAAGCCTTCAAAACCGCATACGAGCTGCTTGTAGGCGACCGCGGAGGATTCATCTTTGAACCGCGAGTAGGCGCACATGACCATGTTGGCGAAGTAGACTTTTCCTCTATGTATCCCATACTGATGGCTAACAACAACATTTCAGCGGAAACTGTCCTCTGCAAATGCTGCGCAGACTCACCCCTGCGCATTCCAGAGCTCAACTATCACATCTGCACAAAACGAACGGGCATAGTACCCAAAACCCTCAGATTAGTAGTTGACAAACGCCTATTCTACAAGCGCATGAAAAACGAAGCTGAAAACCAGCAACTTAGAAACATCTATGACAAGCGCCAAATCGCCTTAAAATGGATTCTAGTCACTTGCTTCGGCTACTTAGGCTACAGAAACGCCAAGTTCGGCACAGTTGACGGTCACATGGGAGTATGCGCCTTCGGAAGAGAAGCACTCTTGAAAGCAGCGCACACAGCGGAAAAGCATGGTTTCGAGGTGGTTCACGGCATCGTTGACTCGCTGTGGCTAAAAAAGCAAGGTGCTACAGTCGAAGAGTACAACGCTTTGTGTGAAACAATAAGCAAACAAGTTGGAGTACCCATAAACTTTGAAGGCCGCTACAAGTGGATCGTGTTTTTACCCTCCAAAATACATCCGAGAATCGGTGTCTTGAACCGTTACTACGGCGTAATGGAAAACGGCAAAATCAAAGTCCGAGGTCTAGAAATCCGACGAAGGGACACACCCCGCTTCGTATTTGAGGCCCAAACAGAAATGATAAAGAAATTAGCCTCTGCAAACAACTCCACCGAATTGCACGAAAAAATACCTGAAGCTTTGGGAATCATGAAGGAATACAGACGCAAGCTACTAGATGGCGAAGTACCCATTTGGGATCTTATAATCACAAAACACCTCTCAAAAAATCCGAAACGATACAAGCAACACGTCAGCCAAGTCATTGCCGCTGAACAGTTAATTAAAGAAGGGGCAGAAGTCCACGCGGGCAAAAACATCAGATTCCTATTCACAAATTCTGAAAATAAGCGGTACGAACGAAGAGTCAAGGCAGAACTATTAATAGAAAAAGGCGTAAACGCCGACACAAAGAAATACCTGTTTTTACTGTACGCTTCCGCGGCAAACCTCCTGAGTTTTGCTGGATACACGACCAAATCAATCTATGACTCAGTTAGAAGATATGTTCACAAGAGTCTCACCGAATATTGATTTTCTCTGGAAACAATAATAAAAAAGGGGAGATTGTGCGGGTGACATCTCCACTTTTTTAGAGTAGAGGGCGCGTTAAAAATCTATTAATGAAAAGCAAAATAGTATCATGGGGTCATTAATTGGAACAATACAACGTAAGAATATCTGAGTTACATGGAATGCTAACTGACATGTTAGCAAGTGAGCCAATTCCTTTGAGCAACATACTTGCTACAAAGCCTTCAAGGTTTGAGGTTGAAGGAGTCTACGCTATCAGCACTCCAGGTGACGGAGAGGTAGTTTATGTGGGAAAAACTATTAGAAAACACGTTGTTGGTCGGCTTTACGACCACAAGCATATGGATGCTAGCTCTGACCTAAACGTCATCGTGAAACGGTTCCCCACCTACCCTCAGAGAATTGACGGCTACTTGGTAAGATGTTTGAAAATTACAGACCCAAGAGCAAGGGGATTCTTCGAAAGCTTTGCAATTGGAATACTCCAGCCAACATTTAACAGATAACGTAGGGTAACCGACATTAGGCTCATGCACAAGCCAGCTTAAAGAAAAAAGGAGGGTTTGCGGGTGACATCTCCGCCTGACTGCGAGTTTTCATGTTGTCTTCTGTTTTCTTAACAGTAGAAAAGCTAAAGTAGCGATTACGGCAACCGAGACCCCGACAATTACGTAAACATAACTTATTGGAACTCCTGGTTCTTGTGTGGTAGTTGGCGTAGGCGTTGGGGTTAGAGTTGGGGTGGGCGTCGGTGTGGGGGTGGGCGTTGCTGTAGGGGTGGGCGTTGAGGCTGGTTGGGGCGTCGGTGTGGGAGTTGGTGTTGGTGTAGGCGTTGGAGTGGGTGTTGCGGTTGGGGAAGGAGTTGGGCTGGGCGTAGGTGATGGAGATGCCGTAGGCTCAGGAGTAGGTGTTGGAGTAGGGCTAGGCGTAGGCGTTGGGCTTGGTGAAGGCGAAGGAGTTGGAGTGGGTATTGGTGCAAATGTTGCGGAGATTGTGTGTTCATCTTGGACATTGGTAAATGTGTATGAGCTGACAGCTCCAACTGGACTCCCATCTACTAAAACATCAGCTATGTTATAGCCTGTGTCTGCTGTTATGGCAAAAGTTTGGTTGCCTCCGTAGGGTACGCTGATGCTTCCGCTTGGATTTATGGAACCCCCAGTTCCAGCGGACGCTAGAAGATTAAACGTGGGAATTGTTGGCGCTGCAGAATTGGGGCCAGTCAAAAACGGGATAAAGTTAACCGTGCCCAAATTAAAGTCATAGTGAAAATCCCATATTGACTGGTTTATTGCTTGCGTGTCGGTGGTTCCCCACCAATTGTTACTAACATCTACGTTGTCTGCCACGCCTAGGTAGATGTTGTATCCTGAATTATTTTGAAAATTATTATAAGAGATATCCTGCGGAGATTTATCCACCCTGATTCCTATGTTGTTAAAAGCAATGGTATTGTTTAATATCGTTGATGTGTCTCCCACTCTGATTCCTATGTTGTTAAAAGCAATAGTATTGTTTACTACCTTCGGAGTAAAATAAGTTGCAAGTGATATGCCATTGCCACAGGATGTGATGGTGTTACTCTCAATTGTTGCTATGACAGAATTAGATGCATAAATCGCTGTCGTAGCTTCAGAGATATTGTTGTCAGATATTGTGGCGTTAATAGAAAGCCCGCGACCAGTTTCCATAAAAATCGCGTTTGTGCTTCCTCTTCCGTTAATTATATTGTATGAAACTATGGGCAAAATATTCTGGATATATGCTTTAATTTCGATTAAGCCATAAATAGTGTTGTGTACTATCGTGGCGTCGCCTCGTAAACTTATAGTGCCATTAACAGTGTTATAGGAGAATGTGGAGCCCGAGACATCGACTAAGCTCGAGATATCGACTAAACCCTTGAGAATATTGTGGGAAACGGTTGAGCTTCCAAAATATAAAAAACCAGTCATGTTGTTGTTTGAAATTACACTTCCATCACCCACACGGACTTCGCGGATTGCGACATCATTCTCACCATATGGACCTATAACGGTGTTGTTAGTAACTGTGACTGAATGCCCCGAGCATTCAATAGAACCTTCTATCATGTTGTTTGCAATTACACTTGCTTCTCCCGCAATGACCCAGATACCTTCGCCTCCAGTAATATTGTTGAAGGAAATTACGGACGAGTTGCCAGCAGTAATTGGTTTGTGGCTGGTGCTGTTGCTTATTTTTAGGGGATTGCTGCTGGATAGGTCAGTGTAATAGAGGACTGCGTTTTCGATTATGCAGCCTGAGCCTGTTGTCTCGTTCCAACCGTTACTGACAGATGTGAATATGAGTTGTCCCCATTTGAAAGTGATTTGGTCATTGCTGGTGCCATTTGCGATTAACGTGCCGTTTACCTGAATGTAAAAGTTGTTCAGGTTAACCGATACCCCAGGTTCAATTGCTAGAGTAACTCCAGTGTTTACAGCCACTGGTCCTGTTAGGATATATGGGCTGTTCGCTTTGGTCCAAGTCGTGTCAGAAGTCAATATGCCCACGACATTCGTCTCCGCATCGGCGATGCCAAAAAGCAAACTCCCACCAAAATAAAATCCGCAAATAGCTAAGGCTAACAAAAACAAAAACAGTGGAAATCTCTTCTTCACAGGCACACCAAATGAAGAGTGCGGCATTTTGTATTAAAAGTGTTCCTAAATAGCCACTCAGCTAACGAGCTAAAAAGAAAAAAAGGATTTGCGGGTGACATCTCCACTGCCGCCGGGGTTCAAATCCCTCCCCGCCCGCGTTGCCTTTGCAGCAACTACTGTCCTATAGAAAATTGGGTGAAATGAGTATTAGCGCGCTAAACGAGGATGTAGGGCTTTTTATGGGAAAATGTAACAAACTATTGTAACAATCGTGTGGCAATCCAGAAGAGCTCTTTTTTTTTAGAAAGGGCATAAAGCTTATTTCCACAATATCTCTTTTTCAATAAGAGGAGTGTACTGTCAAAATGAAGAGGGGAATATTGATAGTTTTAGGTGTAATTGTTGTATGCAGTGTATGCTTGGCAGGAATCGTTAGTGCCACAAAACCAGGATTCAGTCAAACCGATGGTACAGGATCGTTGGTTACAGTTGACGGAATCATAGGTTCCGGTGAATGGGACGATTCTTGGAGAGGTAAACTGTACGATGGCTGGACACTGACGAATAGTACTTATCGAGTAAAATGGGCGGAGGCGGGTGCGAATTTTTGGTATGACCAGTGGCTTTTCGAAATTATCAGTGACACCACTAACGATACAGGAGACTTCATCCAAATTTGTTATGATAGCAGCCTAGACGGCGGCGCAGCTCCTCAAACAGACGACTACTTAGTAAATTACACGGGACATGGCACAGCAAAACTTTACGTGGGAACTGGAACAGGGTGGGCTTCATCATCTGATCTCGATGTCGTAGTAGCAAGTAAAATAAGCGCCTCGAGTTGGAGCGCCACTCCACACTGGATCGTTGAAATCGACGTTGAAAATCCTTGGGAGAGCACAGGGGATAGAGTAGCCGCATACGATGCAAGCACAGGGCAAACCTTAATGTGGCCACCCTACAGCAATGCTAATGTTCCCAACGATTACGGACTCAGTGAAATTTCATATGAGATTATTCCAGAGGGCTTAACCCTCGGAGCCATGGTCTTGGTGTCGACCGTTGTGGTTATTTTTGGCTCACGCTATTATCGCAAACGGTCAAAATTTGAAGGCTGCAGTTTAGGGAAAAGGTAGAAACACACGGGATTTAACCTTCAATCTCCATCTTTTTTTTGATGCTCATATAAACAGGCAAATCTGAGAAAGGTCAAGGAGTAATTATCCCGCTCATCAAAGAAGATGTGTAACAAATCGTTTTGCGCGCGCGGCGACAATGTACGTTTTAGTGAACATTTCCGCATTTTGTATTTAGTAGGATTATGCGCGTTCTTGGCGCTTCAAGAGGTTTATATTCTACTGTAAGCTTATGGCGAATACGTTAAGCGATGCTTCAAGTGCACAGCTTATAACTACCAGCCAGTGCCTTGGCAGTTAACTTAAACTGCGACTCAACTACTAAGACCCTCGTAATTCAACTTTCAGCAACGCTTAACTGTCACCTTTCATCGTGAGCTTTATATGTGAACCATTCCAAATAATAATAGACGGAGATGTGACTTGTGGAAAAAAGAAGCTACGACTGGTTTGAAAAACGCCGCAGAACAAAAGGGTTAGAGATAGCACAGGAACAGATAATCAAAGCTTTTGACACGGTAACTTGGCTCCATAAAGCTATGAAAAGCTTCTCAGAAAAAAAATACAAGGAAGCCCAAAGTTACGTTGAAAACTTGTACAAGGTGGAAGAAGAAGTGGACAAGTTGCGCACAGACGTTTTCAAGGAGCTATCCAAAGGCGCAGCTTTAGTGGCAGACTACCGCGAAGACCTGCTGCATCTCGTGAAAAGACTGGACACTCTGGCAGACCACACTAAAGACGCAGCAAGATGCCTAGAAATGCTTGGAGAAACGGAAATTCCAGAAGAACTGGGTAAAAAAACCGTGTTCATGACCTCGAAACTTGTAGAAACCGCTCAAACCCTGCGCGGCAGCATCGAAAAAATTTCAACCAACCCCGCTGGGGCGATAGCTGAGGCAAAAAAAGTCGAAGACATTGAACATGACTTGGACACAGAGTACCTTAAGGCAAAGTCTTTGTTCGTTAAATACGGCGGCGAAATCAACTGCGGAGTCATGGTCATACTTGACGATTTAATCGAGTTCATCGAGCACGCTGCAGACATGTGCGCGGACACAGCTGATTACATCGTGGTGCTCTCAAGCAGAGAATAAACTGTTTTTTTACACCACCTTTTTTGTTCTTAATGAGGCATGTTCTCTAGCGCGTGGGAAAGACTATACCCCCCTTTTAAATACTATAAATAGCGTGGCAAGTGCTTGTGGGGATAGCCCCCTATAGGTTTCTGCATTGATTGACTATTAGGTTCCAAATATGATGGCGTGTGGAAACTGAAAACATTTTATGACAGTAATGCAATCCTTCTATTCGAGCCGGGGTGGCGGAGTGGCTAACACGATTTAATTTTGTCATAGACTTTAAGAAGAAGTCCTTCTAAGACTTTATTGACAAATCATGAGCTGTCCTGACTCAGGGGTTAATAAAAAACCCAAGCTTAGGCACTTAGGACGATTAGCGCCTGAGAAGGTTGACGATATTCAGAGCTTAGTTAAGAAAGGGCTATCTCTCAGAGGAGTTTCTAGGAAAACAGGAATCAGCTATACTACAGTGCATAGGTATGCCAGCCAATTTTCAAGAAGGCAATCATCAATAGACTTTTCTGTTTTTAGTAAACGTGAACTTGGGTATATTGTTGGCTTTTTTGTCGGCGACGGAAGCCAAATTTTGGACAAGCGAAGTGGACACTATGGTGCACAATTCGGTCTCGACGCCAAAAGAGACTCCGAAATTACTTCTTTCCTCTGCCACTTGTTCGAGAAATCGGGTAAACGCGTTACATTGTATTCGGCGGGTACCTTGGCTAGTCATGAAAGTTTATTCAAAGAGTCTTCTGGTGCTTCTTCAGGGTTTTGTTAAATATGACGAAAATAATGGGGAAGCACATAAAGTGCTTGTTAGCATGCCTGCTTGGTCTAGAGATTTTGTGGTTGGTTTTGTTGGCGGTCTGATTGATGCGGATGGGCATGTGCACAGGAATAAGCGCAGAAGTGGTCATTTTGGTGCAGACATTACCACAGTGAATTCTGCATTGGTTGAACAATTAGTTGACTTATTCAATCGATTAGGATTGAAACCAACGGTTAGCAAGATACTGCCTTCTTCAATATCTTACAGCAATAAGGCAACATATATTGTGCGTCTCGGAAAGTCTGAATTCTGCAAAGTCTGTGACGAGTTGATTTGTGTTAAGCATGAGCGATGCGGTTGCGATGCAAAACACTTTTAGAAGGGATGGCATCTTCAATTAACGAGCAAGGGCAAATCCGTTGCCTAGGTACTGTCGCAAAACAACGCATAACTCAAGCCGGGGTGGCAGAGTGGTTAATGCGCTGGCCTTCCTCGCAATCAACGTGTGAGGACCAGTGTCGAGATCCAAAGATTGCAAAGAAGTGGGCAAGCCAGCCAGTGGGCCTTTGGCTCGCAGGGGTTCGAATCCCTTCCCCGGCGCCTCTCGCATCGCGATGGTTGGGTTCTTCGCGGTAGGCTATTTTTGGTTTTTTGAAACTTTTGAATTCATAAAATTGCAGTTAAAGAGACGGCAGAATAAAACCAAGTGTGTTGACGTCGATTCTTACATGATCCTGGCAACTGTGACTATGTTGTTTGTAACTGCAACCGTGAGCATCATGAGTGACAGAGCATATCCTGATTCCAAAGCGCGCTTTCCTAAATGAGAGCTACTTTTTAACATGTTCACAATTGTGCCTGCTTTATAAAACAGGAGTCCTGTAAGTACAACTATTGTGAGTTTTATTACGCTAAAAAGCAGGATGTTTGTTTTTGTTAATCCTGCGAGCAGGGGGTTAATTTCTACTGCGCCGAAGCAGAGTGTGCCAGTAACTGTAGTCACCCAATCTATTGTGCCCATCGAAATCAGGGCAAAGCAAAACAGCAGTTCTTTCTTAAACATTGCTTTTCCTCTGTTCTTTAACGTGTATTGTACGTAGTAATGCTGCTGTCCTCAATACACGTTTTGAATGGTTGTTGGTAATAACTGATATACGTGTATACTCGAAAATTGAAAGGAAAATGCCAAAAATGAACAAGTGCAGTGGTGCCACTTTAACTTTTAGTGTCAAACGTGAAGTATTTGTGTTGAACACAAGTGTCTCTGTTCTAAAGAGCCTCAGTTTTCAGCCGTTGCATGCGACATAGTGGTTGGGTGCAACAGGGATTAATTGGGGCTCTTTTTCTGCGCAAGCTTTTTTGGCGTATCGGCATCTTGTGCGAAAGCGGCAGCCTGAAGGTATGTTTATGGCGGAAGGTACGTCGCCTATGAGTTCGGTTTTTTTCCGCTTTTGTTCTGGAACTGGAACAGGAATGGCTGCCAGTAGCGCTTGAGTGTAGGGATGCAGGGGGTTGGCGAAAATGGTTTGTTTGTCGGCTAACTCGACGATTTTTCCGAGGTACATTATGGCGATTCTGTCGGAAATGTATTTGGCTATTGCTAGGTCATGCGTGATGAAGAGGTACGTGAGTCCGAAATCTTTCCTCAAGTTTAGCATTAAATCGATTATTGCTGTTCTAAGCGAGACATCAATCATTGAGACTGGTTCGTCTGCGACTATGAATTCGGGTTGCAGTATGAGTGCTCTTGCCATGGCTGCACGTTGTCTTTGCCCACCACTCATTTGATGCGGGTACAGGTCCACGAATTTTTCTGCTGGAGTCAAACCTACGCGGTCCAATATCTCTAAGACCCTTTCTCGGGTTCTGTCAACTCTTCGGGTTGTGGCTAACTTCGCAAGCGGATTTCGACCAATTAAGTACCTCTCGAGAGATCGTACCACTGAATTTTTCCATGCTTTTTCCAAAATGTAGCATAGTTTACGATGCCTCTCGAGAGATTTTCGTATTAACAGAACGCTTTCTCGTGTCTCTTCATGCCGTGCCAACCCGTGAATCTCAAGCGGATGCCCCACCGCTTTTCCGATTTTCATTCGCGGATTGAAAGAAGCGTAAGGATCCTGAAATATTATCTGCATTTTTCGCCTAAGCACTCTCAAGGCTTCGTGATCGAGCTCAGTAATTTCAGCACCGTTAAAGAAGATTTTTCCACTGGTCGGCGACATCAGGCGTACAACAAGTTTACCAGTGGTTGTTTTTCCACACCCGCTTTCTCCCGCTAGAGTGAAAATTTCACCTTTCCGAACAGAAAAACTCACGTCGTCCACTGCCCTAACAAAGCGTCTCGTCCGCGTCAGCATTTTCTCGAGGAAGCTTTTTTCTACGGGAAAATACTTTTTTAAATGTTCAACCGTGAGAATTTCGTTTTCGCTCACGTTTTTCTCCCTTCTTCGTACAGGAAACACCTAGCGAAATGTTCTGCTCCAGTTTCAAAAAGCATTGGTGCTTCTATTCGGCACTTTTCAAAGGCGTAGCGGCAACGAGGCCAGAATCGGCAGCCTTTGGGCAGGTTAAGCATGTCTGGAGGAGACCCTGAGATGGTTTCAAGTTTCTGGTCAGCTAGTTCAATGTTAGGAATTGATTTTAGAAGCCCTTGAGTATATGGATGTTTGGGGTTCGAGTAAATTTCTATGCTGGGCGCGCATTCGACCATTTGCCCAGCGTACATGACGATGATTCTGTCGCTTCTTTGCATCACTATACTCAAGTCATGGGTTATTAATATTAGCGCCATTCCATAAGCGTCACGTAACGCGTTTAGCAGGTCAAGTATTTTTGCTTGGACAATAACGTCTAAAGCCGTTGTCGGTTCATCAGCAACAACTATGGCTGGGTTAAGCGCTATTGCTAAAGCTATCATTACTCTTTGTCTCATTCCGCCGCTGAGCTGGTGGGGATAATCGCTTATTCGTTCAGGCTGTATGCCAACGTCCTTGAGCAATTTTTTAGCGCGTTCAAGTGCCTGTTGTTTGGTTACTTTGGGTTCGTGAGTTTGGATTAACTCCACAAAGTGGTCGCCGATTTTTTTGACGGGATTTAAAGAAGTCATTGGGTCTTGGAATACGTAGCAGACTTCTTTCCCTCTTAAGTTGCGCAAGTCGTCTTTTTTGAGCTTCAGAACCTCTTTGCCGTTAAGAATTATTTTGCCCTGTGTTATTCTGCCTGGGAACGGAACGAGCCCTATCAACGACAAGCCTAACGTGGATTTTCCTGAACCTGATTCTCCGACTATGCCCAGCGTTTCAGATTTTTCTAGAGAGAAGGACAGGTTCTCAACTGCGCGGATTTTTCCTTTCCGCGTCCAGTATTCCACAGTTAACGTGTCAACAGTCATCAACGATTGCGCCATTTTTTCTTTTTCACCTCACTCTTCCAGCTTCGGGCTTAACAGTTCGCTTAAGCCCTCGCCCATCAAAGTGAAACCCAAAGCCAAAAGAATAATCATCAAGCCAGGGAAAGTTATGACCCACCATGCGCCACTCGGCAGCAGTTTTCGCCCGTTTGTCAAGTCCCACCCCCAATCTGGGATGTCAACTGGTACGCCCATGCCGATGAACGTTAAGCCTGCAGCGGTGAGTATGGCGTCGGCGAAATTTACTGTTGCAACCACAGCTATTGAGGGGACAACGTTCGGCAGAATGTACCGCAAAAGAATCGTGCGTTTTTTGGCTCCCGCTGCGTTTGCTGCTTCAACATAGGACATTTCTTTTATGCTGAGTACTTGACTGCGGATTATCCTGAAGTAGGAGGGAACATACACCACCGCGATGGAGATCGCCATATTGATAACGCCTGTTCCCAAGACCGCTGTTAATGCGATGGCTAGGATTAATCCTGGAAACGCGTACACGCTGTCCATGATGAGGCTGATGAACCTGTCAATTATACCGCCTGTGTGCGATGAGAATAGGCCCAACGGGACCCCTATCAGTAAGCAAACGATAACGGATAATACAGCGACTTGAAGCATTACGCCTCCGCCAGATATGACTCGACTGAGCATGTCGCGACCTAAATGGTCAGTTCCAAACGGAAACTGGGAAGACGGAGGAGATAGCGGTTGGCTGCTAATATTAATCTTGGTGGGGTCATAGGGTGAAATCCAAGGTGAAATTACAGTCATTACAACGACTACTGCCACTATTATTGCGCCAAAAATTACCAGCCAACCTGCCAAACCCCTTTTTGTAAGTGAAGTGAGCCCAGGCAAGAGATGCGCAAGCATGCTTTTTTTGATTTTGAGTTTCTGCATTCCTATCACCTACAAGCGGATTCTGGGGTCAAGGTAAGCATAAAGCAAGTCAACTGCCAAGCTCACGAAGGAAACGAGAATGCCGAAGACAACCACTGTTCCTTGAATAGCCGTGTAGTCTCGAAAGTTAATGCGGTCCACAAGGTATCTTCCGAGACCTGGCCACGAGAAGGTAGTTTCAGTCAGCACAGCTCCTGCGAGAAGCATAGCAAACTGCAGCCCCATCATTGTGAGTACTGGCAGGAACGCGTTTCTTAGAGCGTAACCGTAAGTCACTGTATTTTCTTTTAATCCTCTTGCTTTGGCTGCTGTTACAAAATCTAGTCTCAGGGTCTCAAGCATGTTGCTTCTCGTGAGCCTGATGAATATTCCGCAGAGGACCAAACCTAAAGTTAGTGATGGCAGAAATAGGTATTTCAGAGTTAAGCCGAACTTGTACAGGTTTCCTTCAAGAAGGCTGTCTACTGTGAATAGGCCAGTTGACAGGTGGAGTCCCCCACTTGACATGTAACACCAGCCGAGTCCTGCCCAGATAAGCCAAGCCGTTACGAAAAATATAAGCGAAATGACATAGTCCTTGCGATTAAGCTTCCTGTGTTTTACTTTTGCTATAGCAAAATATGCGCCTAGCAGAACTAGACCTGCCAAGGATGACAGCAGAAAATGAGTGATAAAACCGCCGGGTGGAATAGAAAGCGGTATGTTTAATCCTGTTGGTTCCATCGTGGAGGCGATTCTTCCGCCTACTGGCAGCCAGTGCAATCCAACTCCGAAAATCATCTGAAAAATCATGCCTAGGAAAAAGACTGGAATAGCATAAGTCACTATTCCGAACACTCTTATCACTTGATCTTTGGGTTTATTATACGATTTTGAGGATTCTACACCTAGGAACACTCCTATCAGAACCGCGATTATCATGGAACAAATGGCTAATTCTAAAGTTGCAGGAAAAGCCGAAAAAATCTGCTGCGCCACAGGAGAATAGTCCTGCATGGACTTGCCAAGGTCTCCTCTGAAAAGACCAGCTACATAGTCAAAGTACTGCGCCCACAGAGGTTTGTCAAGTCCTAACCTTATACGCATCGTCGCCATTGCTTCAGGGTTCTCCATTTTTTCAAAATGAAGCATAACTGGGTCTCCTGGCAAAACGCGCATAACCAAAAACACCGTAGTCAAAAGAATGAATATCATAGGAATTGTGAGCAGAATTCTGGAAATTATGTAAGTGCGAAGAGTCATTTCATTTCACGCGTTCATTCATTTAAGAAAAAGAAAGGGGGGAATGAAGTATTATAATTTACTCTTCGGCGTAGACTAGCCAGTTGCGCCATTGCTGTGTGATGTCCAAGTAAATTCCTTTCACTTTAAGATTCGACACCGCATAAGCACTGCTCTGGTACAGCGGAATTATTGGAACGTCTGTAACCATGAGGTCCTGGATTTGCCCATACAAGTCGGTTCTAGCTGACGCAGTGGTGTTTCCTCGAGCCCACGCAATAAGCTGATCCATTTCCGCGCTAGCGTAGTTGTGGTGTAGCCATGACCCGCCTGAAGACTGTACAAACGGGTAGATGTAGTCATCTGGGTCAATGTAGTCTGGGTACCAACCATAAATGTACGCTTCCATGGTTTCCTCTGATCTTTTAACTTTGTACGCTGGCCAGTCGCGGCCTTCCAGAGATACGCTAATTACGCCACTTGCTTCCAACGAAGATTTGAGCACCACTGCTTGATCTTGACTTTGCGGATAGTGCCCTGAGGTCTCAAACCACAACGTGAACGAGAATTTGTTGTTCTCGTTGTAGCCAAGCTCGCCTAGAAGTTCCCGCGTGCGAGTGTAGTTTGGATCACCTATGGCTTGGAATGCGTCGGTGTGACCGAACATGCCACTCGGTATCATGCTGTAGAGTTTCTGCGCTTGCCCTTGGAACACAGTGTCCACCAGCGTGGTTCGATTGATTGCAGCGGCTATAGCTTCCCTAAACTTCACGTTGTTGAAAGGCGCAGCCTTTTGTTGCATGCACAGGTATTGGATAAACGCGCCGGTGCCTTCCCAAACCTTCAGGTTGGTGTTTGACTTCATGTTAGTTATGTCTGATGCGGCAAGCTGCCTAAACGCAATGTCAACATCTCCCGCCGTCATTGCTAAAGCCAAGCCGGCAGCGTCTGCAGCGAACTTGAAAACTATGGTCTTAGTTTTCGGATAGCCCGCAGCCGCGTTCCAGTAAAGCGGATTTGCCTCAAGCGTCATTTCAGTGTCTTTTCCAGCGGGTCTCGCCCAACTCTTAAGCGTGTAAGGACCTAAGCCCATCGGGTGGCTTCCTCTAGCGTCGCCGTCTTTGTATTCTACCACAGCTGTCT